>JAJQHZ010000124.1 GCA_021199475.1 Lachnospiraceae bacterium | reverse complement strand
TATATACCGCATCGGTTTCAGATGCTTATCCTGCACTCCCTCTCACCTGCTCTGCCATGCTGCTCAGCTTTCTCAGCCTATGGTTCACCCCGGATTTGCCGATGGGAGGCGCCAGCATCTCCCCCAGCTCTTTTAGAGAGGCATCCGGATTCTCCAGCCGCAGTCTGGCAATTTCCGCAAGAGAGGGCGGAAGCTGTTCAAAATCCATCCGCTCCAGAAGAAAACGAATGTCTTCCGTCTGTCTTACGGCAGCATCCACCGTTTTGTTGATATTGGCCGTCTCGCAATTTACCTTGCGATTCACGGAATTCCGCACCTCGCGGACAATCCGGATATTCTCCAGATTCATCAGAGAGACATGGGCCTCCATGATATTCAGCATATCAACAATCTGAGTCCCTTCCTTAATATATACAATGTAATGGCTTTTACGCTGTACAATTTTGGCATCGGGACCAAAAGAGTGAATCAGTGTCCGGAGCATATCCGCCATCCCGGCATTCGAACAGGCAATCTCAAAATGATAAGACTTTCTGGGATCACTGATCGAACCCGCGCAGAGAAATGCGCCCCGAATACAGGCTCTGCGGCAGCAGGACTGCTGCACAAGAAGCGGATCCACCATCCGTGCGCCGCCATGAAAAGCAGCGCCGTCTGTCAGCTTCAGAGCACGGAGCACCCCAAATGCTGCTTCCCGTTCCTTCACCAGAACTGTATAAATACGCTCACTCTTTTTCTCACTTTTATGTATGTGTACTGAGACATCAACTGTTATATTAAATGTTTTTTGCAATAATGTAAAGCTTTTTCTTGCGACTAAAAGGTTTTCGGTGCGAATTTTTATTCCGCAGCGGTCCTCCCCGACAAAAATATCACCCGTCATGCTGATTATGGCGGCCAGCTCCGCCAGCTGACAATGGCGTGCGGAAGGAATCTGGGTGGAAAGCTCCCGGCGCACTTCCATTGAAAATGACATGTTCCGTCTTCCCTCCTGTTACATATCTCACATCACAAATTAACGCTGATGCAGGCAATGTCCCGATTTCCATTGGAAATCGGGGACGGTACCGCGCCTTCGTGTTTTGCACGAACTTCTAATAGCACAGATCTTCATTTATATCCCGCATCAATAGATTTAACAGCGCGGCTCTTCGAATTCTCCTATCATTTTGATCTCCGGCTCCAGGGTCACGCCAAAGCGGTCCTTGACGCGTTCCTGCACATCCGCGATCAGCTTCCGGACATCCGCGGCCGTCGCTTCCCCGCGGTTGACAACGAAGCCGCAATGCTTTTCTGATACCTGTGCGTCGCCGACCCGGTAGCCCTTAAGCCCCGCATCCATAATCAGCTTCCCGGCAAAATAACCTTCCGGTCGCTTGAACGTGCTTCCCGCGCTGGGAACATCCAGCGGCTGCTTCGATACGCGCTGCAGCTTCAGCTCCTCCATCCGGCTCCGGATCTGTTCCGGGTCGCCCTCTTTCAGAGCAAGCTTTGCGCCAAGCACAATCCAACCGTTTGCCGGCACCACACTTCTGCGGTATCCCAGCGAAAGCTCCGATGCCGGAATCTCTCGTATCTCTCCCTCCGCGGTCAGAACCGTAACCGAGACCAGCACATCCTTCATCTCTCCTCCGTACGCGCCGGCATTCATCACGACCGCACCTCCCAGTGTTCCGGGAATACCGGAAGCAAATTCCAGGCCGGTCAGCCCTGCCTCCATGGCACGCTTCGCGAGCACGGAAAGCATCGCGCCGGATGCGGCCGACAGCAGATGGGAATCCTGATCAACCACAAGTTCAGAGAAATTTTTATAAAGCTGCAGCACCACTCCGCGGTAGCCCTGGTCAGATACCAGGAGATTACTCCCATTGCCGATGACATAAAACGGAACTCCCAGCCTGCGGCAAAGACGAACAACCCCGCAGACTCCTTCCACCGTCGTCGGTGCGGCAAAATAGTCCGCCGGACCGCCGATGCGGAAGGTCGTGTGTTTTTTCATACTCTCCCGCTCACGGACGCAGTCCTCCTGTGCCGCTTCGCGCAGCATTGTCAGCATGTCAGACATAAATTCCCCTCTATCTTCCTTATTCTGTCCCGCATCGCTATTTCATGCTTTTGCTTCTGCACGAACTCTTATCGGCGCGGCTCTCCTTAAATTTATCATTTCAGCACTCCGCTCTTCCGGATGCTCTCCACTGCCTCCCGCAGCTGTTCAGGAATTTATCATTTCAGCACCCCGCTCTTCCGGATGCTCTCTACCGCCTCCCGCAGTTGTTCGGGCGGCAGCACCAGCGCCATGCGCACATAGCCCTCTCCGAGCGAGCCAAAGCTGCTGCCCGGTGTGCAGATTACTCCGGATTGATTCATCAGTGTCAGGCAAAATTCCTCTGAATTTGTATAGCCCTCCGGCAGCGGCGCCCATACAAACATGGTGCCTTCACTGTCCGGCACATTCCAGCCGATGGACCGAAGCCCGCCGCACAATACGTGGTTGCGCTCCCCGTATTCCTCGCACTGGCGATGCACCTGGTCAAACGGACCATTCAGCGCCGCGATCGCGCCGATCTGAACCGGCAAAAACGTTCCATAGTCATACTGCGTCCGCATCGCCTTAAACTTCTGAATAATCCCGGCATTGCCGACCGCAAACGACACCCGCGCTCCCGTGTAATTAAAGGTCTTCGACAGAGAATAGAATTCAATCCCGACCTCTTTGGCCCCCTCGAAGGACAAAAATGACCCGCAGGTTTTGCCGCCGTATACGATATCGGAATATGCGCTGTCGTGCAGTATTATAATATGATACTTCTCCGCAAATGCAATCAGTTCCCGATAAAACGAATCCGGTGCCACACGGCAGATGGGGTTCGCCGGGTAGCTCACCACCATCAGCTTTGCCTTCTGCGCAACCTCCTCCGGAATATCCGAAAAATTCGGAAGGAATCCGTTCTCCTCATAGAGCGGATACTTCCACAATCTGGCGTCACAGAGCTCCGGGCCGATGCCGAAAATCGGATAGCCCGGATTCGGCACCAGCACCAGATCGCCCGGGTTGCAGAGCGCCCATGCGATATGGGTCATGCCCTCCTGAGAGCCATAGAGCTCCATAATCTCATTCTTCTCCAGAGAGACCCCAAAACGTCTCTTATAGAATCCCTGCACTGCTTCAATCAGCTCCGGCAGCTCCACCAGGGAATATTTATAGTTATCCGGATTCTTTGCGGCCTCACTCACCGCATCCATGATGTGCTGCGGCGGCCGGAAATCCGGCGTCCCCACAGAAAGGTTGTACACCGTCCGCCCCTGGCGCAGCAGCTCCTCCTTCTTCTCATTCAGGACTGCAAAAATACCGGCCTTTATACTCTCGGCCTTGTCTGAAAACTGAATCTCCATTGTAATCTCCTATCCCATACCCGCGTTTCTTCTGCGCCATCGGCCAAAGGCCGATAGCGCATGCGCGGCTTACCACACTTTTAATGATGCGGCTTTCATCTGTCTTTCATCCCTATTATAACCACAAAATGCCTCCGCGGTCAACGTTATATCCGTGCGGCCTGCTCGTCCTGGGCATTTACCAAAATCCGTTTCCTTCTCTCCCACGCCTCTGTAAGCAGGAACAATACAACGCACAGCAGGCTAATCCCGCCTCCCATCCAGAACCCGGTCGGCGTGTACACCATCTTAACCGTATGGCTGCCTTCCTCCAGATGGACGCCGATCAGAGCGCCGCCCACGCAGGAGAATTCCGTCTTTTGCCCGTCCACGTAGATGGTCCAGCCCTCGTCGTATGGGATGGTCAGAAGCAGAGTCCCCTCTTCCTTCACATCCACGGTGCCGGAAACAGTATCACTGTCAACGACCAGATTTTCCAGCTGGCTTTCGGCCAGTGTATCGATAACCTCCTGATAGGCCTCATTTGCGCAGGTGTATACCTCCGCGCGCACGGTCGTCTGCGTCTCCTTCAGCGAGACTGTGAAATCCGCCAGATTGCTGTCTTCGGAGCTGTTGATCACATACAGATGATCTGTGTAGTCCGAATACGTTTTCGAAAACTCAGGCGTATTCAGCTGTATTTCCTCTACGCGCGTGTCAATGCACAGATAGACCTGCTTATTATCCGGAATCTTGATCGCATAATTCCCGCCGTCCCCCATATCAATATAGCGGTCCAGCACGAAAATCGCCTCGTGCCCGGTCGCAAGCTCCACAAAGCTGTTCTGAACCTCGAGCGGCTCCTCCGAGCTGGTGTCCCAGTCCAAAATCGCGTCATCGACCATGAAACCAAGGGAGAGCGCATTGTCATTTTCATACAGCTTCAGCTCCCCGTCCTCCCCCACATATTCAAACTGGTAGAACGTATCGGAAATTCCCGAAGGGGTCGCCACATATTTGATGCCAAAGACGTCATTCATCAGCTTGGTCACTCCCAGATAGCCGTTTTTGTTCGTCCGCGCCTCGATGCCAAGCGCATCGCAGAAATCCACCACAGAGCTCTGCATCGTCGAATTGAACATGACCAGAGCATTGCCGCCGACAAACATCGTGACGTTCCTCATCCGCTGCCGGTCCACCTCGCTGCGGTAGAACGAGTCCTCCTCCTCATCCTGCTCTGCCATCAGCGCCTGGTAGGAGGTCTGATCGGCCAGATAAATGCTCCTCGTGACGCTTCCGTTCTGAGAAATGCCATAGATGGCGTTCGCGCCGATCTCTGCGACCAGAACACATGTAAGCGCCGCGCGGAACACCGACGGCTTCAGCCGGTCGACGTACCTTCCTATCAGCAGGAACCCAAAATAGAAAATCAGAAGCCCCAGAGAAATCAGGAAAAGATATCCCTCCAGCTCCTGCTCCGGATTCAGATACCGCACAATCAAAAACGCACACGGCGCAGCCACCGCAATCAGCAGCTCGGGCAGCCAGAACTTTTTCAGGTGCCCCAGCGCATCATATGCCATCACCAGTAAAACCGCAATATAAATGAACGCAAACCGGTTCGGCAGGCCATTTTGCTGATGAAACCCATGCCAGATATAGTTCGGAATATTGCAGGCAAAGCTGAACAGAAGCAGAGCGCACAGACCATAGTGAGCCAGCCGTTCGCGCAGGCGGATCTCATGGTCAAACAAGTACAAAATCGCGAGCAGCACCGTCGCCACGCCGCAATACACGTTCAGCCCAACCTGTGAGCTGGAAATCGTCACCGGCTCCATAAATGCCATATGGTTTTCCAGAAGCTCCGCAAGGCTCTCATAAAACTTCACCACGGTCGGGAACGTATTAGTCTCCATCGACTCGGACGAGGTCAGACCCATGTACGCAGGCACCAGAACCAGAGCCGCCATGCCGCCCGCCAGCAGCGAACGCCACGCAAAAACAAGACAGCTTCTGAAAATGTCCCGAGGCATATCCCTCATTGATTTTGATGCGCAGGGCCGGTCACCATTGTTACGCATTTCTGACGTATCGACCGCTTCATGACTGCCGCCGGACGCGGCCGCTTCTGCGTCATCCTCTCTGCCGCTTCCATCGGTCCTGGAACTATGCTTCTTTCCAAACCGAGGCGCCGTCATCCGGCCACCGCGGCTGCTTCTGCCATACTCCGCGGTCTGCGCGATCCAGCGCACCAGAAAATACAGGCAGGAAAACAGGCAGAGCATGAAGCCGATGTAATAATTGCACCACAGGCCATAGAACAAAGCAAGGCAGTAGAATCTCCCGCTTTTTCCCTTCACAATCTGCTCAATGCCATACATCACCAGCGGCAGCATCGCCACACTGTCCAGCCACATCAGGTTGAAGTAATAGCCGATCACAAAATTGCTCAGCGCATACATCATGCCGAACACGCACGGAAGCGCCCCCTGAGCAGCGCCCGGCCGCAGACCGCATTCGCCATTTACGGAACCCATCGCATCCGGCGAACGCTCCGGTAACTCATTCCGTTCCGAGCCGCGCTTGTACATGTACCACGAAAAGCATCCGCCGCAGAGCGCGATTTTCAGCAGGATCATCAGATCCATAAAATCACAGACGTTCGCGGTCGGGATCAGCACCATAAGAAAATTCAGAGGGCTCGCCATATAGTAAGCGTAGGTTGACCAGAAATTATAGCCCAGTCCGCCGGAAAAGGAGTACAACAGGGAATCACCGCTAACCAATTTCTCATGAAAATCCGTATAAAAAGGAAGGTACTGATGCAGAGAGTCGATAATCAGCAGCGTCTTATCGCCGAACGGCCAGACCCCCATCAGTGCGAATCCGATTCCCGCGAACAGGCCGCTTAACAGAAACCCGGCAAGAAAATAATTCCGCGAAATCTGTTTGGCCGAAACGTGCTTTGGCGAAGCCTGTTTTGTTGAAGCCTTTTTCCCGCGAAACAAATGTCTCTTCTTCGCGGCGTCAGCTTCCTTCTCTTCTAAATCCTGATTGAAACCCTGATTTAATCCCTGATCGAATTCCTGTTCTAATTTTCCCATAATCTTCATTTCCTGCCCCGGGTAAACCAAACGCTGTATCGCTGTGTGATCCCTCGTAATCGGACAGGGAGCCTCACCCGGCCTGTCCGCTGCGCGGCGCTACAGTTTTATTTCTTTTCGCAGACAAAACGAGTAAATGATCCGGTCGCGGATCTTCCGTCCTGTCAGCCGTTCCAGTGCTTTCGCATAATAGTCCATCTGAATCCGATATCGATTCACAAGTACAGAACCGTCTGACACCCGGTCCGTCTTGTAATCTACAATCGTGATCTGACCGTCCTCGATCAGATACGCGTCAATGATTCCCTGCACCAGAATCGTCTCGTCACTGGTACCGTTTTTCATCACTTCTTTCGCCGGCACACCGAGTACAAACGGCTGCTCCCGGAACAGGCAACGCTCCGATGCCGCACGCGCCATCCGGGTACCGATCCGGGACTGCACAAATGCCAGGATATCCTTCAGATGAATCACCGACGCTTCCTCAGCGGTCATTTTACCACACTTCACCAAATCTTCCAACTGCATTTGCAGGTCATCTTTCTTAGAAAAATCTAAATTTTCCATGAAGGTATGGTAGATTGTACCGCGATCCGCCCCGGAGAGCGTTTCCGGCGCCTTCTCAAGGAAACGCGGGATCAGCGGAACTATCTCTTCTTCCGCGCTATACATTTCATATGCGTCAGGCTCCTCCGGCTTCTGCGACAGCTTTTTCAGCTCGGATACCGTCACCTTGCCCGGGATCGCCTGCCCCATCTCATGAGAACCTTCGGCAGCAAAGACCGTCTCCAGGTAGCTTCCCGCCTCCTGATCCTGACAGACCTCCGTGTCCAGATGCAAAAGTTCATCCAGTGTCAGCAGAGCGTTTGTATGCCCGATGGAGTCCGCCAGCTCGTTTTGAGCCGGACCAGTCACGTGAATGTCAAATAAGGAATTTTGCACCCATTCCTCTCCGAAAAGAAGCCCGTCCCCGGCTTCCGGCTGCCCCAAAAGCGCCGGAACGACCCAGTCCAGATAGGTCGATGCCCCCGAAAGGCAGGAATAGGACAGTGTTTCGTCCGCCGCGGAAGCGTCCATCTCCCATTCCGTCAGCTTTTTCTCCAGATTTTTCACACTCCCGGTCAGAATCAGCTTCTCCTTCGCCCTCGTCATCGCTACGTAGAGCACGCGCAGCTCTTCCCCAAGTGCTTCCGAAGAAATTCTCTGCCCAATTGCCTTTTTCAGAAGCGTAGACTGACGCATGCGGGGCAGTGCCGAAGAAGTCTCCCCTCCGGAGCCATCCTCTGTTTCTGTCTTCACGAAGCCATCCTCTGTTTCTGTCTTCACGGAGCCATGCCCTGTTTCGATCCTCACAGAGCCGTCCGCATTCCACACATAGTCACAGGCAATCCCCCACTCGGAGTGCATCACCACCTGGCCCCGGGCGTCCATCTCGTTAAAGGCTTTGCCCAGACCGCTGACAAAAACGATCGGAAATTCCAGTCCCTTGCTCTTATGGATGCTCATGATGCGCACAGTATCGTCCGCCTCAGAGGCAATATTAGCCTCGCCGTAGTCCACCTCGTATTTTTGCAGATTTTCAATATACCGCATAAAGTGATAGAGCCCGCGGTAGCTGGTCGCCTCATATGCGATCGCCTTTTCCACCAGCATGTCCAGGTTTGCCTTGCGCTGACGCCCGGCAGGAAGCGCGGCTGCATACTCTCCGTATCCGGTGGCATCGAGAATTTCCCACAAAAGCTGATGTACCGGCGTATGGCTGCTCTTGCCGCGGAGCATTTCAAATGTCTCAAAAAAAGCATTCAGCTTCTGTGCCGTCTTAACATCGGAAGGCTTGTTCCGATAACGCAAACAGCAATCATAAAAAGAAAGCCTGGTATTCCCGCCAGCCGCAAGCCGGATCTGCGCAAGCTCCTCGTCGCCAAAGCGTCCAATGGCACTGCGGAGCACCGCCGCAAACGGAATATCCTGCATTGGATTATCCAGAATCTGAAGGTAAGACAGCACCACACGAATCTCGGCGGTGGAAAAATATCCCTTCTGGGAACCGGTAAAGCAGGGAATCCCCATCTCGCCAAGGGTTTCCCCCCAGACTTCTGCCCATCCGCTCACGGTCCGGAGCAGAATCACGATATCCCCATACCGCGCCGGACGAAATCCGCCGGTTTCCTTATCCAGGACCGGCATCGTTCCCACAAGCTCCCGGATCCGCCGCCCGACCATCTTCGCCTCCTCTGCGCGCAAGTCTGCGGAGGACACCGCATCTCCGGCAGTGCGCTGCGAACCGGGCTCATTTGAGCTATGAGCACCACCATTTTCAACGGAGTGCTGCAAGCTGATCCCATTGGAGGCAGGAAGCTCCTCGTCCGTTGGCCAGGAGCAGGCATCGCCCGCCGCGGAACCGTCCAGCAGAAGCAGCTCCGCCTGATAGGAGGCCGCCCCGTCCGGAAACGCCGCCCCTGGATACAATGCGGCGTCCGCATCGTATTCCACCCCGCCGAGGGATTCTGTCATGATTTTTCGAAAAATATCGTTCACCGCATCCAGCACCTGCGGACGGCTGCGGAAATTCCGATGTAGATCAATGCGGCAGGAGTTCTCTGTAAATTCCCCGCCTGCTCCGTGCAATGGTTCCTCATTCGTATCATGCGATGCTTCCCCGTTTGTGCCATGCAACGGTTCCACGTTCGTACTGTGCGATGCTTCCCAGTCCGTACCATGCAATGCGGGATAGCTGTGATATTTTTCCATAAACAGCTCTGGTCTGGCCAGTCGAAAGCGATAAATGCTCTGTTTTACATCCCCGACCATGAACCGGTTGTGTACCTCCGGCTCCTGCCCGGAATCGGAGCTGCCGGAAGCAGCCGAAGCGTCCGATAACAGGCGCAGGCCCCTTCCTTTTCCGGAAACACTCCTTAAAATCAGTTCCTGAACCAGGTTGCTGTCCTGGTATTCATCCGTCATAACCTCCTCAAAGTTTTCCGCATATTCCATCGCCACCGCAGTCGAAGCGAGGCTGCCATCCTCGTTTCTCTTCACCAGCGCGTTCAGCGCCAGATGCTCCATATCGCCAAAGTCCAGAACATTCTTTTCCGATTTTTTCTCCGAAAGCCGTTCCATAAACGCTTCTGTCAGCTTCGTCAGGACCCGCACAGAGAGCCCGCTTTTTTGATACACCTCGCGGAGCGATTTCAGGTCATCATAATAGTACTGATCGCGAAGAGACGTGATCTGATCCTTATACCCGGAGCGAATCGCCATGACACGCTGCTTTTTTTCTTCCGAAATCCGCTCGTCCTTTTTCGTTCCCAGACGGGCAAACGTCCCCATGCTCCGAAACGCCTCCAGATACTCCGAAAATCTGCCCGCGCTCCGCGTTTCCTGACAGCCCGAAAATCTGCCCGCGCCCCGCGTTTCCTGACAGCCATCCCGCTGCGGATGCGAGGCATCGATTTCATCCGGGATGCGGCACGCCGTACCACCCCGGCCTATCAGCGCATCCACCAGATCCAGATCTGAAATGAGCGCTTTTTCATACGGATACGGGCCGTCCGGCTCTCTGGCAATCGTCAGCGCCAGAAGCACCTGTTTTCGGATATCCGACAAGCGCATTGCCGTATCCGCCTCGACAAACTCCAGCCACGACGGATGCCACTCTTCTTCCGCGGAGGCTTCTTCATATGCCGCCCTGCATTCGCGCAGCCATTCCCTGGGAAACGGCTGTCCGAGCGCGAAATGATAAATCTGCAGGATCATCTCCTCCACTTCCGCATCCCCTTTACCGGTCGCAAACTGCTCCAGGAATGTTTCAAATTCGTTTTCCGGCTCCGTAGCATCCGACGAGCCCGACGCTTTCCCGGCAGCCATCCGGCTTCCATCTGGCTCTCTCCGCGTCTGTCCGATCTCTTCATACGCCTCATCTACAATTTCCTTCACTGCGTCCTGTTCAAGCAGCATCACCTCCCCCTCATCCGCGATGCGAAATGCAGGGTCAATTCCGATTGTCTGAAAATGATTTCGAAGCACATGAAGACAAAAGCTGTGAATCGTGGTGATTTTCGCGTTATGCACCAGCACCAGCTGCCGCTGCAGGTGGGCATTATCCGGATCCTTTTCGGCGCGTGCCTCCAGCGCGTCGCGGATACGCCCGCGCATTTCCGCCGCCGCTGCATTTGTAAAGGTCACGACCAGAAGCCGGTCAATATCAACCGGCTTCGTCTCATCCGTAATCATTTTCAGAATACGCTCCACCAGCACTGCCGTCTTTCCGGAACCGGCCGCGGCGGACACAAGGATATCCTTTCCGCGCGTGTCGATCACCAGCTGCTGTTCTCTCGTCCATTGTACCGCCATATTTGCCACCTCAATATATGTCCATGATTCGTTTACGAATCTTTCCTTTGCGACAGGCGCTCCCATACTTCTTCTGCGCGAAGCTGCGGTTTGCGCGGCTCGCACCGCCCCGGTATCTTCCGGTCATATCCGCAGACATCCGGGTAGGGGCAGTAATCACACGCGCTCTGGTTCCGATCCGCAAACGGCCGTGCCTCAATGTTGCCGCCAAGAATCGCGCTGCCCATCTGCACCAAAATTTGCGATACGTACCCGGAAAGCTCCGAGAACTGTTCCGTTGTCGCAATGCTGGAAGCCGCTTTCAGTGTCCCGTCCTTTTTCATTCCCACCGGAATCACCAGGGAATCGCCTTCCAGATTCGCATCCAAGAGCCGCATGACCAGTTCGTCGCTGTTTACCAGCCCGTTCGCCCTCATTTTTTTCAATATCGTCCTGCGCGCCTGTTCCGGATTCTCTTCCTTATTTAATATCGGATCCTGCAGGCGATGGTAGAAAATTCCCGCCGGAACAACCCGTTTATTTGGATGAAGCTTCTCCTCCATCTCAAGAGCTGCGTTCAGGTAAACCACCAACTGCAGCTGCAAGCCATAATACAGCGCCACCGGATCAAACTGCGCCATCCCGGATTTATAATCGACCACCTTTACGTAAACTGTATCCTCCGTCTCGACGGTATCGATCCGATCGATCCGCCCCTGCAGCCGGATCCGGCCATTCTCCCCCAGCGACACATGCACCGCATCCAGATTTCCCGTATCGGCAAATGAAATCTCTGTTCCGGCCGGGCGGAACCGCCCCGCGCGCATCTGCTCCCGCATCACCCAGACGGTCCGGCGCAAAATCCGTTTCAGCCTGCGGATGGTATACTCCTCTCGCGCACTTCCATAGAGGATTCCCCCCTCGTAGGATTGGGCTGCCAGATCGACACAGCGGTCCATGCGGCGCGCCTGTTCCTCATATGGACATTCCCCAAAATCCAGCTCCTCCGCCAGCATTTGTCTGGAGAACAGCTCAATCGCCTCGTGGAACAGATTGCCCAGATCCATTGCCTTTACTCCGTACTCCGCGCGTTCCTGCAGCCTCAGTCCGTAGGAGACAAAATGGGAAAACGCGCATCCGGCAAATTGCTCCAGACGCGTCACACTCGCAGACATCCAGCTGTATTTCCCGTTTGGTCCGGCAGACAGATACAGCTCCTTCGCCGTCTGCGCCTCCAGCTTCCCGGCATCGGGAAGCTCTCCCCGAAGAAATGCCGCTCCTGCCAGCATGCGCACACGCTCCCGGTAACTTCCGTCGCCAAGGTATCTGCGGTACAGCTCCAGCCAGGCACTCAGCGTTTCTCTGGCGCCTTCCGCCACCGGCTTTGCTTCCTCCACGCCTTCCGTCTCCGGATTTGCATCTTCCGCTATCGGCTTAGCGTCTTCTGTCTCCGGATTTGCATTTTTTGAACGCATCCATGCTCCGTCCCGGTTCTGCAGCTCCTGCAGTCCATGCAAAAGATAAAGCATCCCATTCTCTTTCGAGGTCACCTGTGTAAGCCGTGTCCCGGCATCCGGCTCCCTGTTCACCCGCAGATTCGGGAACAGCCTGCCAAACACGGATACCAGATAGGACGGCCGCATTGCCTGACCCTCCCCGCTGCTTAAGCACCACGACAAATAAAGCCGGTCCTGCGGCTTTGTCAGGTTCTGATACAGGTAAAATCTCTGAATATAACTGTTCTCCCTCGCGGACGGCGCGAGATTTGCCCCGGCTGCCAGCAGAATTTCCCGCTCCGTATCCGAAACGATGCCGCCCCCGTCCCCGCGCGACGGCACCCAGCCATCATTTAATCCAAGGAAAAACAGCACCTTCACATTTGCCAGCCGGGAACGCCGGATATCGCCTACCTGTACCTGATCAATCTCCGGCGGAATGATACCAATCTTTGCCTCGGAAAGCCCGGCGTCCAGAATTTCTGAAAATTCCCGGCAGTCCATCCGCTCTTCGCCGAGCAGCTCTGCCATCTCATCAAGCAAATCAATCAGAACCGAATATACCTGGCGATACTCGGAAGCAAGCTCAGAACCTGCGGTCTGCTTTGCCGCCATGCTTTCAGACGCACGGCGCTCTCCGGTCCGATATCCCGATGCCGGATCGGTTTCCGCCGGTTTTCTGACCGCGTAAGAGCGCAGCTCATTCTCCCGGTTTTTCAGCTGCTGCTGCACCTCACAGTCCGTCAGCAGCTGATACAGAGCCTGGGCGTATTCCAGAAGAGGACGGTTTTTCTCCCGCATTTTTTCTGCAAACGAGCCAACCCGCTCCATAAAACGGACCCGCAGAGAATTATACAGAGAAAGACCCCTCAGAGAAACCTCTCCTGACTCCTCTCCATCTTCCTCCATGCTTTCCCCGGCACATGAGCCGTTCGATCGTCCATCCTTTTCCGATCCACCGGAATGTTCAGACGCACCATATCCTGCTTTCGCATCACAGAGCTGCACCGTCCCGCCCTTGTTCAGGACAGCATCCGCACCCTGTATGAACTCGTTCCTGCCGGTTTCCATGTCGCCGGAAAACCCGGCCGGGTCCACCGGGACTTCCACCTGCGCAAGCTGCGGCGGACACCAGGTCCACTCCTGCTCCCACCGGGCGCGGCCCCGGATGCCCGCGGCAATTACATAATTTTCCAGACGGTCAATCTCATCGGAAGAAAAGCCCGCCATTTGGGTGCGAAGAAAGCGGAATACCGTCTCATAAGAAAAATCCTGCTGCACCATCGCCAGCGCACCACGCACAAATTCCAGACAGGGATTCAATAGCAGCTGCCGTGTCTCATCAACAAAAACCGGGATATCATAGGTCGGGAAAATCCGTTTTACATAATTCCCATACGCTCCCAGATCTCCCGCAATCACCGCAATATCCCGATAGCGGTAGCCCTGGTTTCGGACAAGCCCGGATATCGTGCGCGCGACAAAATGCACCTCCTGCACCGGGGAGTATAGCTCATGGAGCGAAATTTCATCCGATGAGCCAGAATAAGGCTGCTGCTTTTTTCGAAACAGGTTCTGCTCCAGATGCCGCAGCGCACCGCCCCTGCGGAAGCGCGGAAGCAGCCGGTCTCTAAGATCAGAATTGGAATTAGTTGCTGGTACAACATTTCGGAGGTCATCCCCATCGTTCGCCCGGTTCCCAGAATCGCCGCATGCCTGCCCACGGCCGGCCCCCGGTCCTAAAATAATTGCAGTTTCAAACAGTTCTCCAGAGGTTTCGCCGTCAATACCTGTATCATCAACTTTTTGTCCCGCGCCCGACCGGACCTCATAACAGCAGTCGGTCACGCTTTTGATCAGCCGGCGGCTCGGCGCGAACAGTTCATGCTCCCGGATTTCTCCGTAAAAGTCCTCTCGCGCGTCGATCGTCACAGTCAGATAAATCTTCGGGCAGACCTTCTCAAGCTCCCGCATGACAGTAAGCTGCGCAGGCGTGAACCCGGCAAAGCCGTCAAACGCAAGCACGCTTCCAGCAAGCAGCTTTGAGCGGCCCGCCGCCTGCGCAAGCACCTCCATCAGCTCCTCCGGTTTCATAAACCGGTCGCGCTGATAGTCCAGAAATGCGCGGTAAAGAACGCGGATATCCTCCAGCTTCGCGCGCAGAAGGGGACGATTCTGCACGGCCTCTGTCATACTCTGCAGGTCAAAATCCGTAATCTCGTACTGCATCAGCTCCGAAAGGATAGATTTCACCTCGGAAACATAACCGGTGCGGTTCATCCGCGCACCGAGTACGTTTAATTCGTCCTTACACTGCTCGGCCACGCGGCGCAGCATCAGATTTTTCCCCGTCTCCGAAAGTACCGTCCTGCGGTCCGTGCCGACCTCCTCAAAGACCCGGTGTGCAAGCCTCCGAAAGCTCAGAACATCAATGTTCATAATACCGCCGTCCGGGTGCAGCATCACCAGATCCCGCTGTGTCTGCATCGTAAACTGCTCCGGCACAATGACCAGGTAATTGCGCTCCGGGTATCGCCTGGATTCCTCTATGATCTTCTGATACAGAAGATACGACTTCCCGCTCCCTGAATTGCCAAAAATAAACTGCAGTGACATTCTGTTCCCCCATTATATCTCCCAATCAGCCCCGCAGCCTTGCCAGCTGTGCCTGTACCTGCTCCATCATCTGCGTATATTTCGCCAGCTTCGCTTTCTCTTCCTCAATCTTCGCCTGCGGCGCCCGGCTGGTAAACTTTTCATTTCCCAGCATTCCATTCACGCGGGCAAGCTCTCCAGTCAGCCGCTTTTCCTCTTTTTGCAGACGCTCCAGCTCCTTCTGAACATCCACCAGTTCTGCAAACGGCATATAGGCCACCGCTCCCGGGAACACGGCTGAGACCGCATCGTCGCTGATGCCGCTCTTATCTGCCTGCACGTGAACCTCGCTCGCATATCCGAGCGTTGCGAAAAACACCCTGCTATCCTCAAAAATAGTGCGGATTTTGGCATTTTCCGATACCACAAATACCTGCGCCTTTTTGCTTGGCGGCACATTCATGCCGGTGCGCACATTGCGGATGGCTCGGACTGCCTCCTTGATGGTCTCTACCGCCTTTTCCTCCTCGGCGAAGCTCCACTCCTCTTTCCATTCCGGCCAGGACGAAATCATAATCGACTCCGCCACGTCCTCCATATGATATCCGGAACCAGTTGTCTCTGCGCCGTTTTTCGTGGCATTGGCCGCCTCCTGCACACACTGCGACATCTGGTCTGCTGCATTCGCTTTTGCATCGCTCTGCTGCACACCATCCAAAGCATCCGTGTGATGCAGCGTACAGAAAATTTCCTCCGTGATGAACGGCATGAACGGGTGCAACATCTTCAGCGCGTTGGTCAATACCGTCTTTAAAGTCCACAGCGCCGCTGTCTTCGAAGTATCCGTCTCGCTGTAAAGACGCGGCTTCACCATCTCAATGTACCAGTCACAGAACTCTTCCCAGATGAAATCATACACCTTCTGCACCGCGATGCCCAGCTCATAGCGCTCCATATTGTCGGTCACGTCCTTCGCCAGGTCATTCACCTTAGAGAGAATCCATTTATCCGCACCGGTCAGCTCTGAGAGCTCCATCTGTTCCGGGATTCCTGCCGCCCCGTCGGCTTCCGCTGCCTTGTCCAGATTCATCATGATGAAGCGGGATGCATTCCAGACCTTGTTCGCAAAATTGCGGGAAGCCTCAACGCGTTCCATATAAAAACGCATATCATTTCCGGGCGCGTTTCCGGTGATCAGCGTCAGGCGCAGCGCGTCCGCTCCATACTGATCGATAATCTCCAGCGGGTCGATGCCGTTTCCGAGCGATTTGCTCATCTTGCGTCCCTGTGAATCGCGCACCAGGCCGTGGATCAGCACATGATGGAACGGCACCTTGCCGGTCTGCTCGATGCCGGAAAATACCATCCGGATAACCCAGAAGAAAATGATGTCATAGCCAGTCACAAGCACATCGGTCGGATAGAAATACTCCATCTCCGGCGTTTTGTCCGGCCAGCCAAGTGTCGAGAACGGCCAGAGCGCCGAGGAAAACCAGGTGTCCAGCGTATCCTCATCCTGCGTAAAACGAGTGCAGCCGCACTTCGGGCAGATTTTCGGCATTTCCCGCGCCACTACGGTCTCACCGCACTCATCGCAGTAATAAGCCGGAATCCGATGCCCCCACCAGAGCTGACGGGAAATGCACCAGTCCTTGATATTCTCCAGCCAGTGAAGATAAATTTTATCAAAGCGATCCGGGACGAAGGTCAATGTCCCCTCGAAGTCTGATTCTCCCATTCCCTCTGACACATTCGCGCCTGCCCTGGCATTCCTTTCCGCTGTCGCGGCAGCACCCTCTTGAGCCTCCCCGGAAGAAGTCTCCGATAAGTCCACATTCGCCTCTGCCTCTGCAGCTACCTCTGAGGCGAAATCTGCGCCCGGGGTCTGAAGCTTTCCGCGCTTCAGCGCCTCGATCGCCGGCTTGGCCATTTCCTTCATCCGCACGAACCATTGCGGCTTGATCATCGGCTCGACCGTCGTCTTGCAGCGGTCATGCGTACCGACATTGTGCGAATGCGGAACCACCTTAACGAGAAGGCCCAGCTCCTCCAGATCCTTCACCATCGCCTTGCGCGCCTCATAGCGGTCCATTCCCGCGTATTTGCCGCCCAGCTCGTTGATGGTCGCGTCATCATTCAGAATATTGATTTCCGGAAGGCTGTGCCGCTTGCCCACCTCAAAATCGTTCGGGTCGTGCGCGGGCGTAATCTTCACGCAGCCGGTGCCAAACTCCATGTCCACATACTCATCCGCGATTACCGGAATCTGACGGTCGGTCAGCGGCAGCTCCAGCATTTTCCCCACCAGATGGGCATAGCGCTCATCCTCCGGGTTCACCGCGACTGCGGTATCGCCGAGCAGTGTCTCTGGGCGGGTTGTCGCGATTTCCACAAACTGCCCCGGCTCACCGACTACCGGATAATTGATATGCCAGAAAAATCCATCCTGGTCGACATGCTCCACCTCCGCGTCCGAAATCGACGTCTGGCAGACCGGGCACCAGTTGATAATGCGGGAACCCTTATAAATATAGCCTTTTTCGTAAAGACGGATGAAAACCTCTTCCACTGCCTTTGAGCAGCCCTTGTCCATCGTAAAGCGCTCGCGCTCCCAGTCCGCGGACGCGCCGAGCTTCTTCAGCTGATTCGTAATCTTTCCGCCGTACTCTTCCTTCCAGGCCCACGCGTACTTCAGGAATTCCTCACGGCCAATCTCATCCTTGTCGATGCCTTTGGATCTCAGCATCTCCGTCACCTTCACCTCCGTCGCAATCGCGGCGTGGTCCGTGCCCGGCTGCCAGAGTGCTTCATAGCCCTGCATCCGCTTAAACCGGATCAGGATATCCTGCATCGTCTCATCCAGCGCATGCCCCATATGCAGCTGCCCTGTCACATTTGGCGGCGGAATCACAATCGTAAACGGTTTCTTTTCCGGATTCACCTCTGCGTGAAAATAGCCCTTATCCAGCCAATTCTGGTAAATCCGGTCTTCCAGACCCTTCGGGTCATAGGTCTTTGCCAGCTCTCTGCCCATATCGTTCTCCTCCTTTTTTTATCAAGCAGGGATCCTTGTCCCCTGTTCGCCGCGCGGGGCGCGTGTGGCGCAAGCCACAATACTCCTTACGCGCCCCTGTGCAGAAAAAAACGCCCTCTGTATAGATCCATATACAAAGGGCGAATGTCTCGCGGTACCACCTTTTCTTACAGACTTCTCCAGTCAAAGCTGTCTCTGCACAGCAGACAACCATCAAAGTACAAGCCTGTATCTCTTATTCTGTAACGGGAATTCCCGGAATGCCTTACACACCAATCCGACTTTGCACTTGCCTGACAGGAAAGTAAACATCTCTTACCTGACAAAAAAGTCATTTCCTCCGGCTTCAGCCATTCAGTTCGAAAGCCACGTTCTGCATCCGTCCTCCCGGAAGATTTTCCAGCCTGTGAATCTTCCTCTCTGTCGGCGCCGTCATGCGTACTCCTCTTTCTCAAAACCTTATTCACAAGCCGCTACTGACATATGCAGCCTGCCTGATTTCCTTGTTATCTTAACGAATGAAACTGTGTTTGTCAAGCCGATTTTTCGTCCGCGCGCTCACTGAATTTCACGATCAGC
This sequence comes from Lachnospiraceae bacterium, assembly GCA_021199475.1. Taxonomy (GTDB): domain Bacteria; phylum Bacillota; class Clostridia; order Lachnospirales; family Lachnospiraceae; genus Choladousia. The sequence continues at coordinate 120,583 of JAJQHZ010000124.1, read as the reverse complement.
ATTTCCACGGCCAGCTGGTCGCCGAGCCGCCCTGTCTTGACGGCCGCCTCCGCCTCCACGCAGTCTGCGACCGCCTGCTGCAGAACCTCTTTAGAAAATGAATTTGCCTGCGTGAGCACTTTCTTCGCAATGTAAGGCGAAATCCCCGCCTTTGACGCGATGATCGAATGGTCGCAGCCTTGGTCTCTTAAGTCCCTGACTAGCAGCATCTGGTTGAACTGCCGCGCGATCAGAAATAAAATGCGCATGGGCGGTTCCTTCAGGGACAGCAGGTCATAGTACAGAGTCAGTGCCTGCTTCTGCTGCCGCATCGCCACTGCACCGATCATGTCAAAAATCCGGTTCTCCGTTGTATCTGCACACACCGCCCCGACATCCGCCGCCGTAATCGCGTCCGCATCCATCGTATAGCAGAGCAGCTTCTCCAGCTCCTGCGCGATGGTCTCCATATTATCGCCGGTCTTTTCCAGAAAAAGATCTGCCGCATCCTTCGTGATCTTTTTCTTTTCCTTTTTGACCGCTCCCAGCACCCAGGCCGTCAGCGTGCGGGCATCCTGCCGCCCCAGCTCCACCACACGCCCGAGCTCTTTTACTTTTTTGAACATCCGGCCGCGCTTATCTACCTCTTTTTCCACAAAAACCAGGATCGTCTCCTGCGGCACCTGCGGCAGATAATCGGTCATCTCCGGGCTGGCCGTTTTGAAAAAGCCGCTGTCCTCAATCTGAATCAGGCGGTGTTCCGCGAAAAAGGGCATCGTCTCCGCCTGATCAATGACCTGATTCACATCAATCCCCTTGCCGGAGAAGGCCGTGAAATTCATCGTATCGTCCGCTGACAAAATCGCATCCCGCAGTCTTTTTTTATACTGATTTTTCAGATAGTCCTCTTCACCGTACAGCAGGTACATATGCTGAAAGCTGCCTGTTCGGATATCTTCATTTAAAAATTTCATGTGCCGCACCTTTTCTGTATCAATTTGCCAGGCATCCTGCCTGCTATCTTCGCCGATCTCACGATGCAAAAAATTCCGGCGCAGCTCGAAGACTTCGCAATCTATCAAGTGGATAGAGAGGGCAACCTGTGTAGTTCAGTGTAACACAAGCGCTCTTCGTCCACAAGAATAAATTTTCAGTTCAATTTCACATTCAGATAATTCCGCCCGCTCAGTGTTTTGTTCGTGCACAGCAGCAAAAGCAAAAGGATGCACCCCGCGAGGAACCCTGGCAGATCAAAGAGTGCGGTCAGGATCAGGATGATGATCCGCATGAATTTGACCGCATAGCCGAGCTCGAAGTTCGGCTGGGTGTAGTTCGCCACGGCGACGAATGCCATGTAAAGCATGACCTCGGTATTGAACCAGCCGGAGCTGACGGAGAATTCTCCGAGCACGAGACCGGCGAAGATGCTCAATGGTGTGCTGAGCATGTTTGGCGTGTTCAGCGCTGCCAGGCGCAGGCCGTCGATCGCGAGCTCCAGAATCAGCAGCTGCCAGACGAGCGGAATGTTGATCTGGTCCCGGATCAATACGAAATCAAAAAGCGGCGGCACCCACTGTGGGTTGTGCATCAGGAGCAGATAAACCGGCGTCAGAAAAACAGTCACGAGCAGAATCAGGACGCGCGACAGTTTCAGATACAGGGATGTCCACGCCGGAAAATAATAGTCATTTGCCTCTTCGATCATGTCAAAAATCGAGGTCGGCAGAATCATGGCGGAGGGCGCGTTGTCGACCAGGATGGTCAGCTTCCCTTCCATAATGCAGGCCGCCGTTGTGTCCGGCCGCTCGGTAAATTTGAATTTCGGAAACGGATTGTACCAGCGTGTGCCGATCAGCGCCTGAGCCAGGCTCTGCTGATTCATGCACAGATCCGGTACCTCGATCGCCCGGATTCGTTCCCGGACCGTCTCAAGCAGTGCCGGGTCGATTAGATTTTTCATATAACAGAGCACCACGTCAGAACGAGAAGAAGTCCCGACCTCCACGATTTCCATGACCAGATTCGGGTCGCGAATCCGCCTGCGGATCAGCGCCGTATCAAATACAAGCGTCTCTACAAAGCCGTCCTTCGACCCGCGCAGCGACTTATCCATATCCGGCTCTTCCACGCTCCGGACCGGATAGGTACGGCAGTCGATCTGAATCGCCTCCCCATAGCCATCTACAAACAGCACAGTCATACCTGAAAGCACCATGCTCACAGCCTGGTCAAAATCCTGAATCGTCTCGACCTCCGTGTATGGAAACTTTTTAATCAATGTCTGCGCGTCCTCCGGCATTTCTTCCGGGGCGATTTTCAGAATCGAATCGAGAATTTTCAGCAGTGCCTCATCGTTCATCATCCCGTCTATAAAATAAAACGAAGCCTCCCGGCCTCCGAGACGGATGTCCCTCTGTATCAGATCAAAACTCTCTGCGACCGGGAGCAAATGATTCATGCACGCCACGTTCTGCCAGAGCTTCCAGTATATTTTCTGCGGTTCTGTCATGGTAACTACCTCCAGTCCAGTTCTCAGTTCAAACTATTAGTCCTGGGCATAGTGTATCCCATAAGCGAATTTTTATCCGGAATGCCGTTGCGTTTTTTATCATTTATTGATATAGTGTTCCCAGTTTGTCTGACTGGAATCTATTTATAAAGGAGATCTGTTATTTTATGAAAAGCTATCTGATTGTATTTTTGATTTCCATGCTTCCCATCATCGAGCTGAGAGGTGCAATCCCCTATGGTGTGCTGTTCGGTCTGCCGACCCTCCCGACCTACATCGTTGCGATCATCGGCAATATGATCCCGGTACCCTTCATCTACCTGTTCGCGCGCAGGGTTCTCGTCTGGGGACAGGATAAGCCGCTGATTGGTAAGATTTTCACCTTCTTTCTGGAAAAAGGGGAAAAAGGCGGGCAGAAGCTGCAGGCCAAAGCAGGCAGAGGCCTGTTCGTCGCCCTGCTGCTCTTCGTCGGCATCCCGCTGCCCGGTACCGGCGCCTGGACCGGCACCCTCGCGGCCAGCATTCTGAAGATTGATTTTAAGTCCACGATCACCGCAGTCATGCTCGGTGTCCTGCTCGCAGGTGTCATCATGGGACTCGCCAGCAATGGGCTGCTCGGCGCACTGAATGTGTTCTTTGCTTAGAAAAAAGGGATATTCTATCTGAAAATCAGCTGTGAAGAATTAAAACAGCGCCCCGGCGACCTGACCCGGCGCGGTGTCACGCTGACACCGGGACAGACGCTGGAGGCGCTCTATGAGGAACGGATCCCGCTCTACGAAAAATACGCGGACATCACAGCAGACATCACCGGACTTGGCGTCACAGAGGCATTGGATAAGCTCTGCACTCAGTCCAGATGAAACACGTTCTGCAGATCCACGCATACCGGGCTGTTGTCCGGGTTGGTCTCCATGATATCGGCCATAAAATCCCACCACTTGCGGTTGATGGCCGTGTCATTGCTTTTTGCCCATTTTTCTTCACTCTCAACTTCGATATACCCGAAGAGGGTCAGTGTCTCTTTATCAAGGAAAATCGTATAGTTTTTCCCGCCATACTCGTGAATCATATCCCGCATTTCCGGCCAGAGCTCGTTGTGGCGTTTCTCATATTCTGCCTCCTGGCCCGGATACAGCTTCATTTTAAATCCCTTAATCATAATTGCCTCCTGTTCTTCTGAATTTCCTGTATAGTTTCTCTGTATTTCTATATTTTTTCATTTTACACTTTGACAGTTCTGCATGACAGACCGGCAGAGATACCCGCACATTCTATAGCCATCTCTTTTCATCCTGTCCGCTGCAGCCATCGGCAGATAAACACATCGTCAGCCAGGAAACTCTTTACGCATGCCTGCGCACAAACAGGGGCGGAGCACCTGCTCCGTCCCCGCCTGTATAAACTCTCATTTACCGGAATATACACTCATTTGAGAGCTCCGTTTGGAGTACACCCATCCATTCGTGTATCCCCCGGTAATCCTGTTCGCTATAATTAGTACAGCTCAGCCATCTCTTCGATGTTGTCCGGGTTGAACTCAAGCGGAAGACCAAGAACGATCTCTGTGCCGCCGTCAGAAGCTGCTACGATGGTGTAGTCGCCAAGGTCGCCAGCTGTGAAGGTTTCGCCCTCAGCACCGGTGATCTCCTCGTTCGCGATTGCGATGGAGGTGTAAGCTGCCAGAGTACCAAGGCCCTGCATATCCCACAGATAGAAGTACGGGCAGGAGTAGTCATCGCCTTCGCCTGTGTACTCAAGCATCTCAGACGGAAGACCAAGGCCGGTCAGCTTGCAGGTGCAGTCGTTGTCCTGCAGATACTTCGCAGCTGCAGCGATACCAACGGTCGTCGGTGCGCAGATAACCTTCAGATCCGGATAGTTGGTTACCAGAGCTTCGGTCTGATCGGTAGACTTCTGGGACTCATCATCGCCATACGCTACTTCTACCAGCTCAAGGTCTGCATACTTCTCATCGCTCTCCATGATCTCCTTCATCGCGTCGATCCATGCGTTCTGGTTCGTTGCCTGAGAGGTTGCGGAAAGGATTGCCCACTGGCCTTCGCCGCCGGCGATGTCATAAACTGCGTCCATAAGAGCCTGCGCTACCTCAGTAACACCAGCCTGGTTTACAAATACCTGACGGCTGTCAGAGTTTACAGCGGAGTCAAAGGATACTACCTTGATGCCTGCGTCCATAGCCTCTTCCAGCTTTGCCTGCAGCGCGTTCTCGTCGTTCGCGGAGATGCAAATAACATCATAGTCCTGAGAAATCAGGTTGTCCAGAGACTTGATCTGCGCATCAGCCGTCGCCTCTTCCGGATAAATGATATCTACGGTTGATCCCTCTGCCTCAGCAGTCTCAACAAAAGAAGCTGCTGCGATCTCGAAGAATGCGTTTCCTGCGGACTTCGCTACCAGAGCAATCTTTACTCCGTCTTCCTCTGCGAATACCGGTGATACGGTACCGAGAACCATTGCGCCACAAAGAATTGCACTTACCAGTTTTTTGTTCATTTTCGTTCCTCCTTGAATGAAATGTGATTTATTTGGCAACCGTCCGGAACCGCGTCCTAATGAAAAGACCGTCCAAATGGTTCCCATTTGCAACCGGCGGAACCGGAACCCGAACCGGCTCCGCACAGTTCACAACGAATTAAAATCCTGCCCGCGCCCCAGGCGCTCTATCCACTCAATCTATAGTTCCGGCACAGTGCGCAGGCGAAACAAAGAATCTCTCAGCTCTTCTTCACCTTCGCTGCCTTCTGAATCTGTCCGATGATATTCGGAAGCGCGACTGCCGCCACCAGAAGGACGCCGATGATCAGAAGGATTACCTGTGAATGTACGTTTCTCTGCCCAAGGCCGATGCGCAGGCAGACGATGATGAATGCTGCGATCAGACCGCCGGCGATGTTGCCCTTGCCGCCTGTGGAGGAGATGCCGCCGAATACTGCCATGGCGATCGCGTCCATCTCAAAGCCCTCGCCTGTCGTCGTGTTCGCTCCATAGGAGGAGGAAACGATGAACAGCGCGCACAGACCGGAAATGGTTCCCATAACGGTGTAAATGATGAAACGAATCTTCTGTACGTGAATGCCCGAATAGTGAGCCGTCACACGGTTCGTGCCGATGGCATATACCTTGCGGCCGAAGGTGCTCTTTCCAAGAATGACTGCAGCAATCACACCGAGGATCAGCACCAGGAACAGGATGTACGGCACCTGTCCGCCGACCTTGCCCGCGATGGCTTTAAAGCCTGCGGTGTTTGAAAGAGAAACGCTGCCGCCGCTTCCCAGAATAATCTCCGCAATGCCGCGGAAAATAATCTGTGTCGCCAGTGTCACGATCATCGGAGGCAGCTCCGGGACTCTCGTCAGGATCAAACCATTGACCGCGCCGCACACCGTGCCGACCAGAAGCGCAACCAGCACAACGATCACAAACGGAGCGCCTGCGTTGCAGACGATACAGCTGATAGTCGCCGCCAGGCAGACGATAGAACCGACCGAGATATCAATCTCGCCCATCACCAGGATAAATGCCATGGTCAGCATCAGGAACACCTCTGCCAGATACACCGGCATCTGGCGCAGTACACTCGAAACATTGTAAAACTCTGAAAACCATGCGCAGAAAATATTGACTGCGGCAAACAGGAGAACCAGAATGCCTTCCCAGCTGAAAATCATATGTTTAATCGGGCTCTCCGGCACATTATTGATACTTCTTCCAGACTTTCCGGCCATGATCACATCTCCCTTCTCTTCAATGCGTTAGCGTCCGCAGTACGCTGCAGAATCACATTCATAACAACTACCACAAGAATGATGACACCCTTAATCGTGTTCAGCCAGAGCTGATCGAAGAAAGGAATCAGCGGAAGTGCCTTTGCGATCGTTGCCAGAATCAGTGCGCCGAGCAGTGCTCCGACTACCGTTCCGCGTCCGCCGCTCATGCTGACACCGCCAATGACGCAGGCTGCGATGACATCCATCTCTCCGCCCTTCTGCATGTTCGGCATAGCCGAAGCGTAAACCGCTACCTGAAGTGCGCCTGCCAGACCGGCAAGGCAACCCATGATCGTGTAAACCATCAGCTTGATATTTCTCACATTGATACCGGATACCTCAGCAGCCTCCGGATTGCTTCCTACCGCATAAATCTTGCGGCCCAGGCGTGTCCACCTCATAAAGAAGAAGAAAATCACATAGCAGATAATCACGACCCAAACCACGCAGTTCAGTCCGAGGAACCGGCTGGTGGCGAAATCCTTAAAGGTACCAAGCGCCGCCGCGCTCGCCCACTCACCACCGTTGGAAATCAGATACGCCATCGCGCGGTAGATGTACATGAAGCCCATCGTTGCAATGATTGGCGGCACATCTGCTCTGGAAATCACCAGTCCAACAATAAATCCACAGCAGGTACCGATCAGAATCGCAAGCAGGAACGGCAAAATGGTTCCTGATATGTATTCATATTTAATCAACATACCAATCCACATTCCGGAAAATGCAAGGGTCGATGTGATGGAAATATCAATACCGCCGACCAGCATGACACAAAGCATACCGAGCGCCATCACCATGGTCACTGCATTGTTCTTAATCAGGTTCGAGAACGACTTCGGAGTAAAAAACGCCGGATTGATAATCGTGACAACCACAATCATCAGAATCAGAATCGCCGCAAGCAGTGCTTCACGAGATCCGGTGATCCTTTTCATCAGAGATTTCTTTTCCATTACTGCTTATCCCCCTTTCCGGATTTCGTGCTTTTCTCCATGGACAGCTCCAGGATAACCTCCTGTGTCGCTTCCTCTCTGGAAAGCTCGCCGGTCTTGCGGCCGTTGCACATCACGACGATGCGGTCGCTCATACCCAGAATCTCTGGCATCTCCGAAGAAATCAGCACAATCGCATAGCCCTTCTGCGCCAGCTCGCCCATAATCGCGTAAATCTCCGCTTTCGCGCCGACATCCACGCCCTTGGTCGGCTCATCCATGATGACAACCTTCATCTCCTGGCCGAGCGCCTTCGCCACAACCACCTTCTGCTGGTTGCCGCCGGACAGGGAGCTCGCCGGCTGGAAGATATCCACTGCCTTCGTATCGACGCTCTCGAGAAGGTCTCTGGAGACCTCTCTCTCCTTCGGCTCATCGTTGAAGCCATTCTTTGCCAGCTTGTCCATCGTCGGAAGCGTTACATTGCGGCCGAGGCCCCAGCTCATGATCAGGCCTTCCTTCTGGCGGTCCTCCGGAAGCAGGATAATGCCCAGATCCATCGCATCGGACGGCTTATTGATATGGACTTCCTTCCCATCCAGGTAAACCTTGCCCTCATCCGCATGAGTCACACCGCAGACACTCTCGACGACCTCGGTACGGCCCGCGCCTACCAGACCGGTCAGACCGACAATCTCGCCCGCGCGCACACTGAATGACACATTCTTATAGTAACCGGCTCTCGAGAAATTTTCCACCTTCAGAACTTCTTTTCCGATCTTCACCTTTGGCTTCGGATACAGGTCGCTGATTTCACGACCTACCATAGCCTTGATCAGATCGGCGTTCGTGATCTTATCTACATCATAGGTGCCGATATACTGAGAATCGCGGAACACGGTCACTCTCGTCGCCAGCCGGTACATATCCTCAAACCGGTGAGAAATAAAGATAATCGACACACCCTTCTCCCGAAGCTGATCTACGATCCGGTACAGCTCCTCGGATTCTCTCTTGGTCAGGGACGCGGTCGGCTCATCAAGGATGATAATCTTCGCGTTCGTTGAAAGCGCCTTCGCAATCTCCACCATCTGCTGCTGAGCCACACTCAGAGTACCCATCTCCGCTGTCGCCTCAAAATCCGAATTCAGCTGCTGCAGAAGCTCTTTCGCCTGCTTATTCATCTCATTCCACTGGATCATCCCATGCTTTACGATCTCATGACCCATGAAAATATTCTCCGCCACGGTCAGGTGCGGATACGATGTCGCATGCTGATACACCGCCGCAATTCCCGCGGCCTGCGCATCCCTCGGGCCTTTGAAATCTACCTTCTCGCCATAAAGGTCCATCTCGCCCTCTTCTGCCTTATGTACTCCGGTAATGACCTTGATAAATGTAGACTTTCCGGCACCGTTCTCTCCCATAAGCGCGTGCACCTCGCCCGGCTTCAGCTGAAACTGAACGTTATTTAAGGCTTTCACACCCGGGAATATCTTCGTAATGCCCTTTAGTTCAAGAACATATTCCGACACGTCCTTTCCCTCCTTCTTAAAATTTACTTTATACGTATCTTACCATTTTCGAAAAATAAATAAAATGGGAAAATCTTTTGAAACGGGTAAAATTTTTTTCTGTTCATTTTTATACAATCCGCACCGTTTTCCCGTCGATTTTCGGCAGATTATACGAGTACCTTTTCAATATACATCATGATTTATCTTCTTATACTGCCGATGAATCAAAACACAATCATGCGGATGAGAAGACAGATTGAAAGCGAAAAAATTATATTTTCCCCTCGTACTTCTACATTATTTATGGTAGAATGTCATTGATAAGAGACAGATCATCTGTCTCAAATTGCCTTAAATACCGGCTCTTTCATCGCACAGAGCAATGCCCGGCTGACCGAGGCAGGAATGGAAAGGAAGCCTATGAAATTACTGATCGTGGACGATGAGGAGCTGACCCGCGTCGGCGTGGTCTCTTCGATTAACTGGAGAAGCCTTGGAATTGATGAGATTCTTCAGGCAGATGATGGGGTGAACGGGCTGGAAATGGCCAGGCTTTACCGCCCGGAGATTATCCTGTGTGACGTGCGCATGCCGCGCATGAACGGGATTGCCATGCTCGAGCAGGTAGAGAAGATTCTGCCGGATACGGTCTCCATTTTCATGAGCGGGTATTCGGATAAGGAATACTTAAAAGCTGCGATCCGCTTAAAGACGGTCAATTACGTTGAAAAGCCTCTGGATCCGGCCGAGATTCAGGAGGCTGTCCTCGAAGCCATCCGGTTGTACCGCCAAAAGCAGCATTCGCACCGGGGGGAGGAGCTGCACTCTCTGCAGACTGCCTCCCGACTGGCGCTTCTGCTTACCATGCCGTACGAAACGAATCAAAAGTCTATATCAGAACTTTCTGATGAACTCGGGCTAAGCCTTAGCCAGGATACGTTTTTTATGTCCGTTATCATTCATCCGCAAAAAATTCCTGAAGACCCACGGCTTTCCTATGATTCCATCTGCCACCGTTTTCAGGATTATATTGACACCTTTGATTTCAATTGCATTTATATTGAAAAAAAGCTTCAGCACATTGTCTATTTTATTTTCGGAAATGGCAGTCCTTTCGAATCAACCATCACAGATATTGTTCAATTTATCGGCAATTGCTATATTGATTTTGGCAACTATCACATCGCAGCCGGGGAACCATACACGGGAATTGCTTCCGCATACCGTTCCTACACAGATGCTGTCGTCCTTTTGCAGAGCAGCTTTTTCTTCCCGGCGGGCACGCTTCTGACCTCGGATTTTCTGTCACAGATTCGCAATGAGCCGGAGGAACCGGATTTTGCGGTTTCTATGGAGGCTGCTTTTGAAAAAGCGGTTTCATCGATGGATGCCGGTTCCTGCGACCGTTTTCTGGAAGCATTGTACCAGCATTATGACGGCAATCACGCTCTGCTGCCGAATCAGGTGCGGGATTTGTATTATAAGCTTTTCCTCGTGCTTGAAGAAGCGAGCCGCCAGCGGCATCTGACCGCGAACATTCCGGCACCGGCAGAGGGCATTATGGACGCAATTGAGAACGCATTTACATACCACGAGCTGCATCAGGCGCTTTCCGACCGGACACACCGTTTTCTCGAGGAGGCTTCTCAAGCCGCGCCCGAGAATCCGACGATTGTTCAGATTAAGGATTATATCAGCAAAAATTATCAGAATGAGCTGCTTTCCGTCAAGGATATCAGTTCTCATGTATTCCTGTCCGTTTCCTATGTGTGTACCTATTTTAAAAACGAGACCGGACAGACGCTGAACCAGTATCTGACCGAATACCGCATGGAGCGGGCGAAGGAGCTGCTGCAGGATGCGCGCTACAAGATTACAGATATCTCCTCTAAGGTCGGCTACAGCGACGGCAATTATTTTGGCAAGAGTTTTAAAAAATATTCGGGACTGTCCCCTTCGGAATACAGGGAGAAAATGACACGATGAAAAAGCTGCGTCAGAGCTATATGGATTTGCACATTCAGACCAAGCTTATGATCACGATTCTGCTGATTGTGGCCATTCCGGCTGCTTTTGTAATTATCTTTTTTTACAGCAGGATGTACAGCATGGTCGTCTCCTATACGATTCGTCAGGAGCAGGACGCTTCCGCTACCACTGCGCCCCAGATTGAAGCGATTATCGAAGACGTGGTCGAATTCAGCAATGAATTGAGTGATCTGGATTTCTACAGTATGCTGTTCCATCAGCCGGTCAATGAGCCGGTGAACAGCCTGTCGCATTCCACTCCGGCACTGGAATTCCGGACTGCAGTGGAAGAGGCGCAAAGCGGTGATTTGATCACAGCCGTGCGGATTTATATGGATTTCCCGGAGGAGGATTCCGACTTGTTTACCGATGAGTACACAGCTGGTATCCTGGTTCCGATGAGTCAGGCGCAGGGCACGTACTGGTACGGCATTTTTCAGGGGACGAACGCATCCACGCTCTACTGCCCGTCCTTTTATCTGGGCACCAAAGAGCAGGAGCAGTATGGAGATCTGGCATACATCCGCGCGACGACCTTTTATTATGAGGGGGAAGCCTACACAGCTTACATCGCGGTCTATTATTCCAGCAGTGGAATTCTGGAAATTTTATCAGAAAATCTCTCCCTCGAAGGCAGCGTTTCTTATATTATTAATGAAAGAGATACGATTGTCGCATCCTCCGACACGTCGCTTTCCGGTCTCTACTGGCTCAGCTATGAGACGATTGAGAGCGCGTTTATGTCCTCCAACAACTTTATCGAGCGCACGATTCTGGACGAAACGGTTTACGCCGGTTTTTACAGCATTACAGAGCCCGGCTGGTTCATGGTGACCATCCTGCCCTCCGACCCGCTGATCGAGCAGAGCAATCACATTATCCAGCGCTTCGCGGCGGTCTATCTGGCGGTGCTTCTGGTTGCCATTTTGTTCGCGGCATTTTTATCCCGTTCCCTCACAAGACGAATCTCATCTATCAATACACAGATGAGCGCAGTCCGCGAAGGACCGCCCCAGCCAATGGAAAGCCCGGACGCTCACGATGAAATCGGCGACCTGATTGATACTTACAACTATATGGCCAGGCAGATTAACGAGCTGCTCGATGAACAGGCTCAGGCCGCGGAGGATCTGCGCATCTCGGAATTTAATTCCCTGCAGGCACAGATCAATCCTCATTTTCTGTACAACACCATGGATATGATCAACTGGCTCGCCCAGCAGGGCCGTACCTCGGAGGTCAGCGCCGCAGTGCAGGATCTGTCGCGTTTTTACAAGCTCACCCTGAGCCGGAAGCAGACGATCGCCACGATTGCAAGCGAGATTGAGCATGTCACCATCTACACCCGCCTTCAGAATATGCGCTACCACAACAGTATCTCGCTGATCACGGACATCGCGGACGACCTGATGAACTACCACATTCCAAAGCTCACTCTGCAGCCGGTGGTCGAGAACGCCATCCTGCACGGCATTCTGGCAAAGGACAGCAAAGCAGGCACCATCCTGATCACGGCCTGGACGGAAAATGAGGACATCATCCTTCTGATTTCCGACGACGGCGTGGGGATGCCGGAGGAGGTGCTGGAAAACATCCTCTACGGAACCGGGCAGAGCACCTCCGGCGGCACGAACATCGCAATCTACAACACACACCGCCGCCTTCAGGTCCTCTACGGCGAAGATTACGGGCTCAGCTACTCCAGCCGCGTCGGCGAAGGCACCGAGGTGCAGATCCGGATACCCGCCAGCTGATCATTTCGTTATTTCACATATCCGTACTTGCGCGGCTTTCACTTCATGTCCGTATTCGCAAAGCGGATATGGACGAAGGCCGCGCCAATCGCGAAGCGATTTTTCATTGCGCGGCTTTCCCTGTATCACGGCTTCTCATACAGGAATTCTTCCGGCAGCGTCACATGGAAGCCTTCCGCGAGGGCACGGAAATTATCTGGTGTGATGGTCTGCAGCTTCCGCGGATTCATGGAAAGAATCTTAACCAGGATCTCCGCAGATTTCTCAACGGTGTGCAGCAGACCAAAGGTCAGGTCAAAATCCTCTCCGGAACAGAACATTCCGTGATGCGCCCAGATGACAACGTCGTATTTCTCCATCAGCTCCGCCGTCTTGACCGCGATCTCGCGTCCGCCCGGCACCATCCAGCCGATGACACCGACGCCGTCCGGAAAGACCACCGGACACTCGGTCGCCGTCTCCCAGAGTTCTCTGGTAAATACTTTATCCGAGAGCGGCAGCACGAACGTCAGCGCGATGATATTGGTCGTATGCGCGTGGTAAATCACGCGATGGCGGTCGTTTGTCAGCTTCTTTTTCACCTCATGGTTCATCAGATGCGTCGGCAGCTCGCTGGTCGGTCTGCCGCCCTCTACCAGTCCCCAGCGGATCCGGTAATTCTCGCCCTTATCGTCCAGTTCAATGATCGCGAGGCATACCTCAGGGTCAACAATAATATTACGGAAATATTTGCCGCTTCCGGTCACCAGGAAAAACTCACCCGCAAGTCCCGGCACCTCCGTGCCGATCGGCTCCCAGCCTCCCGGCGCGTTCAGGCGCGGACGGATCAGCTCCACCTCGTCCGGCTTCAGGCGGTAGCTCAGATTCCCGCCGTTTCTCTCATGCCAGCCCTGCTGATAGCCGTCGTCTGCCATTTTAATAAAGCCCTGCATAAATCTCGTTTCCAGAATTTTCATGATATTCTCTCCTTTTAAATTTGCCTGTACCGGCCAGTGTCTGTGCAAGTCAACGCCCGGTTTCTTTCTCTCTTTCCTTTACCGCTTTGCACTTCCGCAATGCCGCATTTTCTCTCGTAAATAGTTTGGAATTGCCTGATTTTGTGGTTTTTCCATTTATGTTTTGTTGTTTCTTGTTGTTTCTTTTCGTATTATATCTTGTTTTATGTGGTTTGTAAAGATATCGCTAACACTTATATTTTCACAAAAATACAGGATCTAACCCTGAAAAATATGTGCAAAAAAACAGCCGCTCCGCTTCCAATGGAAAGGGCGACTGTTTTTCATTTAAATTTCGTCTATTTTCTACAAATCCGACGTATCACTCATACGAGCACAAAAATCCGCCTGATGTTTGCCAGCGAAAGTGACATGTAACATTTATTTTGCCGCAATATACCCCAGCGCTTTGAGCGTCTCGGCGCAGAGCACCGCGCCGCCGGCCGCGCCGCGCACGGTATTGTGGGAAAGGCCGACAAACTTGAAATCATAAATCGTATCCTCGCGGAGACGACCGATAGATACGCCCATTCCGTTCTCGTAATCCACATCAAGAACGACCTGCGGACGGTTATCCTCCTCCATGTACTGAATGAACTGCTTTGGCGCACTCGGCAGCTCCAGCTTCTGCGGAAGCCCGGAGAAGTTCACCAGCTTCTCGATCAGCTGCTCTTTCGTCGGTTTCTTGCGGAACTTCACAAAAACTGCTGCTGTGTGGCCGTTCAGCACTGGTACCCGGATGCACTGGCAGGTGATCTTCGGCTCGGTCGCCGGCTTGATCACGCCATCCTCGAGCGTTCCCCAGAGGCGAAGCGGCTCCTTCTCACTTTTTTCTTCCTCGCCGCCAATGTACGGAATCACATTTTCTACCATCTCCGGCCAGTCCTTAAAGGTCTTGCCTGCTCCGGAAATTGCCTGATAGGTGGTCGCCACCACCTCATACGGCTCGAATTCCCGCCAGGCGCTCAGCGCGGGGGCATAGCTCTGAATCGAGCAGTTCGGCTTTACCGCAATGAAACCGCGCGTTGTACCAAGGCGCTTCTTCTGGAACGCAATCACATCAAAGTGCTGCGGATTAATCTCCGGCACCACCATCGGCACGTCCGGCGTCCAGCGATGCGCGCTGTTGTTCGACACGACTGGTGTCTCCGTCTTCGCGTACTCCTCCTCAATCGCGCGAATCTCATCCTTTGACATATCTACGGCGGAAAATACAAAATCCACCGTCGCCGCTACGGCTTCTACCTCATTGACATTCTTGACAATCAGCTTTTTCACATTCTCCGGCATCGGGGTCGTCATCTTCCACCGGCCGCCGACCGCCTCCTCATAGGTCTTACCAGCACTGCGCGGACTCGCCGCCACCGTGACCACCTCAAACCATGGATGGTTCTCCAGCAGGGAAATAAATCTCTGTCCCACCATGCCGGTCGCTCCCAGGATCCCAACTCTCAGCTTCTGACTCATTTTTTCACATCTCCTCGTATTTTATAGCTTCCGCGCCATAGCGCAAATTTATGTGCCGTTCACAGCGTTTTGTCTCTGTACGGCACACAATTGTCTTCACAGTATACGCACGTTTTTCGATTGTGTCAAGGCTTAAATCCAGCTTTACAGTCACATCAGCAATTTGATCCACATCATTTCCGCACTATATGGTACGAATTCTCAGACAATCTCCAATAGAAGAAAACCGATTTTTTCACACACCCTTCATAAACAGGACATATTCTAAACACATTTTGCACATATACTTTCGTATGAAACAAATGAAGGACATCGGACCAACATTTGTTTTTCATACATTTTTCTCTGGCGGGCAGCGATGCCCGCCCTCCTTTCTTTTGGGCGCTTAATAGCGCTTTTTGCATTTTAGCAAAATTTTGTTCTGTTTCATCCAGATCAGATTCCGGGGCGCTGCCGCCAATGCGATGCTGCATCCCCTTATATTTCTGATCGTACTTTTAAACCATAGTGCATCTTTATTACTCAGATCATTCTCATAAATCAAAGCGCTTCCTTATTATTACTCAGATAATCCTTGTAGATATCCAATACCTCCCGCATGGCCGCCTCGCCGGGCGCTCCTTTTGTCAGGCGTTTTTCCACGCAGGTCTTCATGCTGATGGCTTCGTAGATATCTTCCTCAAACACGTCGCTCTCGGAGCGGAACTCCTCCAGCGTCAGGTCGTCGAGCGCCTTATTCTCCTCTATGCAGCGCAGCACCAGCCGACCGGAGATGCCGTGCGCGTCGCGGAACGGTACGCCATGGTTTACCAGATAATCCGCCACATCCGTCGCGTTGGTAAATCCGTTTTTCGCGGAGGCTTCCATCACATCCTTGCGGAATTTGATCGTATCCAACATCCCGGTAAACAGCGGCAGGCAGGAATTGACCGTATCGATGGCGTCGAACGTGCCCTCCTTATCCTCCTGCATATCCTTATTATAGGCAAGCGGAATCCCCTTCATAGTCGTCAGAATTCCCATCAGGGACGCATACACGCGCCCGGTCTTACCTCGCACCAGCTCGGCAATGTCGGGGTTCTTTTTCTGCGGCATAATGCTGCTGCCGGTGCTGTAAGCGTCGTCCAGCTCCACAAACCGGTACTCATTCGAATTCCAGAGAATGATTTCCTCCGAAAAACGGCTCAGATGCATCATAATCGTAGAAAGTGCGCTCAGATACTCGATCACATAGTCCCGGTCTGAAACCGAGTCCATGCTGTTTAACGTCGGCCCATCAAAGCCCAGCAGCTCGGCCGTATAATCGCGGTCAAGCGGGTAGGTCGTGCCCGCCAGCGCCCCCGCGCCGAGCGGACAATAGTTCATACGTTTATAAATGTCAGCAAGTCTGGAGCGGTCGCGCTTAAACATTTCAAAATAAGCGCCCATGTGGTGGGCAAGCGTCACCGGCTGCGCCTTCTGCAAATGCGTAAAGCCCGGCATGAACGTGTCGATATTTTCTTCCATAATGCGGTAAAGCACCTTCAAAAGCGCCAGAAGATGGTGATCCGTCTCTTTTACCGCATCGCGCACATACATCCGCATATCCAGTGCCACCTGATCATTGCGGCTTCGTCCGGTATGCAGCTTTTTCCCCGCATCCCCGATGCGCTCCGTCAGATTCGCCTCCACAAAGCTGTGAATGTCTTCGTATTCAAGAGTAATCGCGAGCGCTCCGCTCTCCACATCCGCCAGAATTCCCTCCAGACCGTCAATAATAGCGTCCCGCTCCGCTTCCGTCAGGATTCCCTGCTTCGCAAGCATCCTTACATGCGCCAGGCTGCCCTCGATATCCTGCCGGTACAGCCGCTGATCAAACGAAATCGACGCATTAAAATCATAGACCATCTGATCGGTTGCTTTCGTAAATCTTCCGCCCCACAATTGAGCCATCGTACTAATCTCCTCGTCTTTCTTTTATCCCGTGCAAATTTCATCCATCGCACGATATCGATGATCCCGCGCGGAATTCCTCTATCGCACCCTGTCCTTTGTCCCGCAAAAAAACATCCGCGCACCCTGTCCTTTGTCCCGCGAAGCCATCTGCGCACCCTGTCATTGTCCCGCGAAAAAACATCCGCGTACTCTGTCATTTGTCCCGCGAAGCCATGCAGATATCGTCAAATCAGACCATTCAGAGTCTATCACAGGCCGCATATTCTTGCAAGAGCAAAATAGAATGCGCTTTCGCGCATCCTTGCGGAGCGTTTTGAATTCCATCAGGCATTCTTTGCCCTCTCCCGCTCCTGCTTTGAAAACACACAGCCGCAGTAATCCTGCCGGTACAGCCCATACTCTGCCGAAAGCTCAACTGAGCGTTTGTAGCCGTTTTTTTTCTTAAAATCACAGGGCAGCCACTTTACCTGGTATTCCCCGGCCAGCGCCTCCCCGATCTCATTGAGCTTCTGCGCGTTTTTGAGCGGGCTGATGGTCAGTGTGGTCGTAAAATAATCAAAATCTCCGTCAGAAGCAGCCCTGGCCGCCTCCCCCAGGCGCAGCCGGAAACAGGCCTCGCACCGCGCTCCTCCTTCCGGAATCTGTTCCAGTCCGCGCACCGCATCGTAAAACTTCCTGCTATCAAAGCTTCCCTCCAGTAAGCGGACCGGGTTTGGGAGCACCCCCTTTGCGCCCATCTCCTCAATCAGGCGGCGCTGCTCCTTCACACGCCGGAAATACTCTTCCTCCGGATAAATATTGGGATTGTAATACAGCACAGTAATTTGAAAATACTGTGACAGATATTCCAGCACATAGCTGCTGCACGGCGCACAGCAGCTGTGCAGCAGCAGAGTCGGAGCTGTCCGCTCCCCGACTGACAGGCCGCCCGCGGTCGGCTCACCGGTAAATGAGTGATCATCCGTCTGTTTCCCACGCTCCGCGGACAGCTCCCGGATCATCTGATCCAATTCCCTCTGATAATTGCGTCTGACCGATCCTTTCGCGGCCTTTTGCTCCAAAGACAGATCTCCTGCCCCCCGAGGCGCCGCCGTTCCTGCCCTATCTGTATTCATATTCTTACCTGCTTTTTTCTCCATCATCGCGCGTTCCAGTAAGCTATAGAATCCCTGAATTCCACGTCAAGCTTGCCGTTTCCGATTGCGGCCGGTCCTTACTGCACAATTACGCCGTCCTCATCCCAGAGATCATGCCAGTCCTTCGCGCCCTCCCAGAGGAATACCTGACCTTTTACGAGACGGTTGTTGCACTCAAGTGTCTCCATCATCTTCATTTCCTCATCAGTAAGCGGGTCTTCGGTCACTCCCTGCAGATTGCTCAGAATGTTGCGCGGCTTCGTGGAGAACGGTATCGGCGCCGCGCCGCTCTGTACCTCCCATTTGAGCGCAATGTTGACCGGGTGCACATGATGAGCTTCTGCGATCGCAACCAGCTCGGGCACCTTTAAATCTGCGACATCCTCCGGCGTACAGTCGCGGGCCGGGCGATCCGGGGAGCCGAGCGGGCAGAAGGCCACCGGCACGATGCCCTTGCTCTCAATGTAGGATTTCAGCTCCTTCTGCTGAAAACACGGATGATACTCCAGCTCGATAGCCGCCGGCTGAATGCGGCAGAGCGGCAGCACTGCCTCCAGCTTCGGAATTGTCATGTTGGACATCCCGATGTGCTTCGTCAGTCCCATGTCGACCAGGCGCTCCATCTGCCTCCAGGTTTTCATAAAACGCTCCACGGTAAATGGCTTCGAGTCCGGGTTGCGCGTGTCAACATCACAGCCTGGCGGATGATAGTTCGGGAACGGCCAGTGGACATAATACATATCCAGATAATCCAGACGCAGATCCTTCAATGTCTTTGCACAGGCAAGCAGCACATCGCCGTCTCCGTGCATATCGTTCCAGACCTTGGATACAATGAAAAGCTCTTCTCTTTTTACCTCGCCGTCCGCGAAGGCCTTCGCGAACACCTCTCCGATCTCCGCCTCGTTGCCATAGCAGGCCGCACAGTCGAACATCCGGTATCCGGCATCGATCGCGCTCCTGACCGCCGCCGACACCAGATCCGCGTCTGCATGGTCGGAACCAAACGTTCCCATCCCGATGGCCGGCATCTGCGCGCCGGTATACAGGGTTCTTTGCGGCACCGCCGCAGGGTTTACAATTGCCATAAATCCTTCCTCCTTTCCATTACTGCTCCGAATCAATCAGAATCTTGCCCTTTACCGTTCCCGGTGTTTTGAACAGCTCAAACGCCTCATCAATCCTGCTGAGCGGAAAGATTTTGAAGGTAAAGGAGTCGTCCATTTTCAGATCGCCGGTCGCGAAATAATGTGCCACCAGCTCCCACTCATGTCCCGGGAACGGCGCACTGTAGGACATCCAGCTGCCGGTCAGGTTAAACTCCTTGCGGTTGATGTTTTCCCACTCCTTCACGGTAAAGGTCAGATCGCGCGTCGGCGTACCGATAAAGCAGACATCCGCACGGTTCGCCGCCAGCTCGAACGCCATCTTCATGGTAATCGTATTTCCGGCGGTCTCGTAGACGTAGTCAAAGCCCCGTCCGCCGGTGTAAGCCATCGCCTCATCCATAAAGCCCTCTTTTAAGGTATTAATACCGCCGGTCGCGCCGAGCCGCTTCCCAAGCTCCAGACGCTCGTCCACGATGTCAAATACTACCACTTCCTTTGCACCGAAAATCTTTGCCCACTGCATGGTCATCATGCCGACCGTACCGCCGCCCAGGATGGCCACGGTTTTGCCTCCCTTGTAGCCGGTCCGCTCCAGGCCGTGCAGCGCAACCGTCGCCGGCTCAAAGAACGCCCCCTGCTCAAACGTCACGTCATCCGCAAATTTCACAATGTTGCTCTCCGGCATGCAGACGTACTCGGCATAGCTGCCATAGGAATGAGAGCCGATGAAGTCATAATGCTTGCACAGCGAATAGTTGCCCTTCTGGCAGTCCTCACATTTCATGCACGGCACCAGCGGGATCCCGGCCACGCGGTCGCCCGGCTTAACGGAGGTCACGCCTTCGCCGACCTCCTCTACCGTACCGGAAAATTCATGCCCCAGCACGATTGGGTAATAATGCGCCGCGTCCGCATTGACACGCGGAATGTCGGAGCCGCAGATACCGGTGTACTTCACCTTGATCAGGGCCTGCCCCGCCTTCGGCTCCGGCTTCGGGATATCCTCGTAACGGATGTCACAGATCCCATGCAATACTCCTGCTTTCATAATGCTGTTCCTCCTCTTCAATTCTCTTTCGCCATCAAATCCTTCAAATTCTCATACAATGCCAGATATGTGTCATAGCTTTTCTGATAAATTTCCTGGTTCTCAGGATTCGGCTCATGGCGGCGCGTCTCGCGCACTGTCAGCGCGACGGCCTCCTCGTAATCCGCATAAAACCCGGTCCCGACTCCCGCAAGGATGGCTGCGCCCAGTGTCGTTGCCGTGTCCGATGACGGCACCACGATTGGCTTCCCGGTCACATCGGACTTGATCTGTGTCCAAAGAAGGGAATTGGCGGAGCCTCCCATCGCGCGGAGCACCTTTGCCCTGGCCCCGGCTTTTTCGGCTACCTCCAGATTGTGCCGCAGAGAAAACGCCACGCCCTCCATCGCCGCACGGACCATGTGTCCCTTCGTCTTTGCGAAATCCAGTCCATAGAACACGCCTTTCGCGTTCACATCCCAGATGGGAGAGCGCTCACCGGACATATAGGGCAAAAAGACCAGTCCGTCTGAACCCGCAGGGACCGTTTCGGCGATTTCGTTCAGCTGCTCCAGTGACGACCTGCCGGTCTTCTCACTCATCAGCCGCTCATACCCGGCAAATTCCTTTTCTATCCAGCGCATGACACCGCCGCCTCCGGTCGTTCCTCCCTGCAGCAGCCATTTCCCGGGTACTACATGATAGCTCAGGATCAGCCTCGGATCGGCGCGGTAGGTGTCCGTACAGATGCTCATGCCGCCCGCCTGACCGCCCTGCTCCTGTGTCTCACCGTCATGGAGCACTCCGGTTCCAAGTGCTCCGCAGGCCGCGTCCAGACCGCCGGCCACCACCGGAATCCCTGCCGCAAGCCCGGTCTCCCGGGCCGCCGCCTCCGTAACCGTACCAATCACCGTGTCGCACGGATAAATCGGGGGCAGGAATTCAGACGGGATTCCCAGCTTCTCACACATATCCAAATCCCAGGTTCCCGTATGCATATCAAAGCAATGCAGTCCATAGCCCTGTGAGACGTCCTGCGAAAAAACACCGGTCAGCCGGAACGCAATATAGCTGTTCGACTGCAGAATCTGATGAATCTGCCCATACACCTCCGGCCGGTTTTCCTGATACCAGAGAATTTTTGCGGTCGTATAGGACGGCTGCAGAGAATTCCCGGCCAGTTCAAAAATCACATCCCTGCCGATTCTATTCTCCGAACACAGCTCCGGCCGCTGCCCGGACAACTGTCCGATTTCCTGCACATTCTCCGAATTTCCATCCGCGCTGTCCGCGCCGTTCAATCGTTCATTGATACGATCGCAGATATCCTTTGCTCGCGTATCCATCCAGATGGGCGTGTTGCAGAGGCTTCTTCCCTCCCGGTCCACCGCAACCGCGGACCAGCTCTGCCCGTCGATTCCAATGCCCGCAATCTCGTTCGGATCGATACCGCCGCGCTCCAGCGCCTGTCTCACGGCCATGCACACACCACTCCACCAGTCCCTGGGATCCTGCTCCGCCCAGCCCTGGTGAGGATAGTATACGGGGTATTCACCGGCTCCTGCAGCCGCGACCGCTCCGTCCCGCTCAAAAATGGCGGCCTTGCAGGCACTCGTGCCAATGTCAATTCCCAACAGGTACCGTTTCATATCATCCTCCTGTCTTACTTCCTTTCCATTCATGCCGTTCCATCTAAAAAGACACGTTTAGCAGCGACCGTTGCTGTCTGCCAGTGGCAGACGTTCAGCAACAACCGGAGCGGCAGCGGAGAGCGGAGCGTAGACGGGTGCGGCTTTAGCCGCAAGACTCCTTTCCCGGCCCTGCGTATAAAGCTCCTGACTATGCCTTTCGCGATCCATTTATCCGGGCACACTCCAGCAAAAATCCCCGGCTTAAAACCGCCTCACAGAGCTCCCCTCCACAATCGTTGTCTGAAGCTTTCGAAAAACCGGCTGCCATTTCGAATTCGTTTCTGCCGACCCGTTTTCCCCAAACCGCGTTGGCTCCCGATGAACCGATACTCCCTCGCGAATGCGCTCCAGCATAATCTCTGCCGCCTGCCTGCCGATTTCCTCCGTCGGCTGAGTTACAATCGTCAGCTTCGGATGACAGGCCCTCGCAAAGGGGAGATTATCAAAGCCAATCATGGAAAGCTTCTCCGGAATTCCAAGACCAAGCTCGTTGGCGCCGATCACCGCCCCCATGGTCAGCTCATAATTTGTCGCAAAGACCGCCGTCATATCGGGGTTCTCCTGCACCAGCGCTTTCAGTCCCCGCACACCGCTCTCCATCGTGTAATCGCCGCGGCAGATAAGCCGCTCCTCCGTCTCTATGCCGCTTTCCTGCAGAATCTGACGATATCCCCTGAGACGCTCCTGCGCCGTAAAGACATCCTCCGGTCCGCTGATAATGCCAATCCGCCGATGTCCATTCTGAATCAGCAGGGAAATTGCATTGCGCGCGGCCGTGAGATTATCCACAAACACACAGTCACAATTCAGGGCACGGATCTTGCGGTCGATCAAGACAACCGGTCTGCCTGACTTCAAAAAGGATTCCAGGTGCGCTCCGCTGGTGTCCACCGGCATATTAACGATTCCATCTACGCGCCGATGCATGAGGAACTCCACTGCCTCACGCTCCAGCCTCCGGTCCGTCCGGCAGTCACAGATCATGGTCGCGTAGCCATGGCTGCGCAGGACATCCTCCATCGCGGTGATAATCTCCGAGCAGAATACATTGTTCAGCTCCGGAATCACAACGCCGATCGTTCTGGTCGTATTCGTCTTCAGCCCGCGGGCGACCTCGTTCACCTCAAAATCCAGCTCCCGGATGGCCTCTTCAATCTTTACCCGGTTCTTCTCCCGCACATTGCCGCCATTAAAATAGGAGGAAACGGTAGCCAGCCCAAGTCCGGTTTTCTTTGCGATATCCTTCATCGTAGCCGCCACAGTGCTTCCTCCCCTTCATAGTTGTATGTACAACTTTTATTCTTATTACCATTTTACCTAATTCGCGCGGTCTGGATCATACCGATGTGCTTCGGCTTACTCAATCCCCGCTGCCTTGCCGTCGCAGCCGCACACCTTCATGCGGTTCATCACCAGCTCTTTCACCGCTGCCATGCCGACCTTGCCAAGCGCTTTCGGGTCGAAGGTCTCCGGCTTTTCTGCCATCAGCGCCTGTCCGGCGTCCGTGTAGGCCTTGCGCAACTCCGTCGCAAAGTTTACCTTGCAGATGCCGCGGCTCACACAATCGCGAACCTCATCATCGCTCAGTCCGGACGCTCCGTGCAGCACAAGCGGAATATCTACAACCTGACGAATCTCAGAGAGACGCTCCTTGTCCAGCACCGGTGTGCCTACATAGAATCCATGCGCTGTGCCAATCGCAACCGCCAGAGAGGTGATGCCTGTCCGCTCGACGAACTCCTTCGCCTCCATCGGGTCCGTATTCGTATCCGCGACCGCCACCAGGTCGTCCTCCTTGCCGCCGACCTTGCCAAGCTCCGCCTCACACGGAATCCCGACCGCTTTTGCCACATCTGCGACCTTTTTGCTGACCTCAATATTTCCCTCAAAATTCAGCTTGGAGCCATCAATCATTACCGATGTGTAGCCCGCCTTGATGGCCTGTACCGCCAGTTCAAAGCTGCTTCCGTGATCCAGATGCAGGCACACCGGGACCGAAGCCTTCTTCGCCTCCGCCGCCACAATCGCCGCATAGGTCTCAAGCGTTCCGTACTTGATTGTAGACGGTGTCGTCTGCAGCATCACTGGCGCTCCCAGTTCTTCGGCCGCACCGATAATCGCCTTCACCATTTCCATATTCTCACAGTTAAACGCACCCACCGCATAGCCGCGCTTCTGCGCGTCCAGCAGCATCTTTTCCGAAGTAACCAATGGCATTTCTTTGTCCTCCTGATTTTCTCATTTTTTGCAAAACCGAAACGTTTCGGTTTTTGTTGATTTTATATTACGACAGCGCAGGTCATTTGTCAAGAGTGAACGCTTGTTATTTTTACAGGGGTGAGCACTTGTTATCCATTGTTGAGCCTTATGTCTTCTTCCCGGGCATAAGCCACAGTTTCTCCTGCAGCTTTTCTCGCAAAAACTGACGGGTATGTATATGAAGAAAGCCCCAGACATCCGCACACGGCCGCGAGAATTTTGCAAATTGTCTGAGCAAAGTCAATGCAAAAATCAGTGCGGCTGCAGCAGATATCTGAGGCCTGGTCTATGACATATGTATTTTTTGACTTACGAATCATGAAAGCTATACTTCGAAATTATTTCTCCATCTCCTGCGGCATGCTCCACGCGTGGTGGTCGGTATGCAGCAGCTCATGTGCCCTGTGTGAGAGCGGCGCTCCGAGATAATCCTGATAGCACTGCTTCACGGCAGGATTCTCATGTGAGTAGCGCAGCTGGTTGTTTTTATCAAGTCCATAGAGCACATCGCCGCGCTCGGCCGCCATTTCTTTGCCGTCATGAATCGGCTGGCCGCCTCCGCCGGCGCATCCGCCCGGACAGGCCATGACTTCCACAAAGTGATAGCTCACCTCTCCTCTTCGCAGCGCTTCGATCAGCTTCCGGGTATTTCCCAATCCGCTGACCACCGCGACCTTCAGCTGCGTCCCGGCAAGATTGAACTCCGCTTCCTTCCAGCCCTTTTCTCCTCTTACTTTTTTGAACGAATCCGGATCCGGGTTCCTTCCGGTAACCAGATAATACGCGCTGCGCAGGGCGGCTTCCATCACGCCGCCGGTTGCGCCGAAGATTACGCCTGCTCCGGAACCGACGCCAAGCGGCATGTCGAACTCCTCCTCGGAGAGCATCTCCGGATGAATCTGCTCGGAGCGGATCAGGCGGTCGACTTCGCGGGTCGTCAGCACGACATCCACATCCGGAACCGGCGCTTCCTCTTCCATGCTGTCGTTCTGCTCCGACAGGAACGCCTCCTCATTGGACTGCCCTCCTTGCTGTTCGAGCTCAATCTCGCGGCTTACTCTTGCCCCGTCGCTCATCACCGGAATGGCGCATTCGTGCTTCTTTGCCACGCATGGCATGATGGAGACACAGAAAATCCTGGACGGGTCAACGCCAAGAATCTGCGCGTAATACGATTTTGTAATCGCGCCAAACATCTGCTGCGGAGACTTCGCGGTAGAGAGCTGATCAACCATGTCCGGATACTGCGATTTCAGGAAACGCACCCAGCCGGGGCAGCAGGAAGTAAATAATGGAAATTTTTCAAACTCATTCCCCGTTTCACTACTATTTCCAGAGGCATCGCTTTCACCAGGATTCTGCTTCGAGGAAGCTGTATTTTCTCCGGAATCCTGTTCAGCCGAAACCCGCCCGGCAGCCCGCTTTATCTTCTCGATCAGCTCGCTTCCTTCCTCCATGATTGTAAGGTCCGCGCTGAAATTAGTATCGAAAATATAGTCAAACCCCATCTGGCGCAAAGCCGCCACCAGACGTTTCGCGGTGGCAAACTCCGGAGAAAGACCGAACGATTCGCCCCAGGCCGCGCGCACGGCGGGAGCAATCTGTACAACTGTGATTTTATCCGGATCTGCCAGAGCGTCCAGCACCCGGTCCGTATCATCCCACTCGCGCAGCGCGCCAACCGGACAATGCGTAATGCACTGACCGCAGAGCGCACAGTCGGATTCTTTGATTTTCCGGTTCATAGAAACATCTACGGTCGTCCGGGAGCCTGTGCCGGAGATGCCCCAGATGTGCATCCCCTGTACCTTATCGCAGATCTGCACACAGCGCATGCACTTGATGCATTTCCGGGCATCCCGCACCATCGGAAACCGCTGCGGCCACTCGAATTTCGGAACCTTTTTGCGGAACGGAAGTTCCACGATGCCAAGATCGTTCTCGATCGTCTGCAGGGTACAGTTCCCGCTGCGGACACAGGTTGCGCACTGCCCGTCATGCTGCGAGAGAATCAGCTCGACCGTGTTGCGGCGGCTCTCACGCACCTTCGGACTATTTGTATGTACAACCATTCCATCCCAGACCTGATTGTTGCAGGCAGAGACCAGCTTCGCGCAGCCCTCGACCTCCACAATACAGACACGACAGGCGCCGATATCGTTAACATCTTTTAAATAGCAGAGAGTAGGAATGTAAATACCGGCCGCTTTTGCCGCTTCAAGGATGGTAGAGCCTTCTTCTGCCATACACTGCTTTCCATTGATTGTCACATTTACCATTGTTCGTTCCTCCCTCCTTTGAACGCGCCATAGCCAAAATGATCGCACCGCAGGCAGCGCCGCGATTCCTGAGCGGCCTCCTCGCAGGTCATGCCGCACTCGACCGGTTCAAAGTCCTTCGCCCGGTCAGAAGCCTGACGCTCCTTCAGATTGATGCGCGCACAGTTCTTCCGGTCATCCAGACGCACCTGCGGGAGCTCTACATCCGCAGAGATCAGGTGCTGATAGCCGAGGAATTCATCGATATTGGCTGCCGCAACCTTGCCCGCCGCGATGGCGCGGATCACCGTCGCCGGACCCGTCACACAGTCGCCGCCTGCAAATACGCCGGTAAGATCCTTTGCGTTCACGCCGCTCCAGTTCAGTGCGTCGATGACGCCGCGCTTCACGGGGATTCCCTGCTTTTCAAACGCCCTGGAATCAATGCCCTGGCCGATGGCGACGAGGACAATGTCACAGGGGAGCCGCACCTCATCCTCAGAGGAATTCACCGGTGCGGGCCGTCCGTTTTTCATCGGTCCGATGATCTGCGGCTTCACCCAAAGGGCCGCCACATTCCCTTCGGCATCCTTTTCAATGCGAAGCGGCGCGTGCAGATCCAAAAGCTCACAGCCCTCCTCAATCGCACCCTCAACTTCTTCTTGCATAGCAGTCATATCCACCGACCTTCGTCGATATGCGATGCGGACACGGCTGGCTCCAAGGCGAACAGCCGAGCGGGCCACGTCCATCGCTACGTTTCCTCCGCCGATGACAACAATACTCTTTCCGGTAAAATCAGGCATCTCGTCGTCGCCGATCCCGCGCAGCAGCTCCACCGCGGAAATCACGCCCTTCGCGTCCTCGCCCTCAATGCCGATCTTCCGGTCGGTGTGCGCGCCAATCGCGATATAGACCGCATCGTACTCTTTCCTCAGATCCTCAATGCTCGGGGCTTCGCCGACCGTTATACTGGTCTTCACGGAAATTCCAAGACTTAAAATCTGATCGATCTCACGGTCAAGCTCCTCCCGCGGAAGACGGTAATTCGGAATTCCGTAGCGGAGCATACCGCCCAGCTTTTTCCGCTGTTCGAAAATCGTTACCTGATGCCCCATCAGAGTCAGATAATACGCCGCGCTGATTCCTCCCGGTCCGCCGCCGATCACGGCTACCTTTTTGCCGGTCGGCGCCGCCGGTACCGGGAGCGGCACCTCACCTGCGTGATCCACGGCAAAGCGCTTCAGTCCGCGAATATTGACCGGGTCGTCGATCAGGGTTCTGCGGCAGCGCACCTCACAGGGATGCTCACAGATCCGCCCACAGACCGCGGGCAGCGGGTTGTCCTTGCGGATCAGCCGCACCGCATCGCCATAGCGGCCCTCCGCCACCAGAGCGACATAGCCGGGAATGTCCACACCCGCCGGACACTGCGATACACAGGGAACCGGCTGATACAGCTCGCATTTGCAGCGATGGCGCAGCACATGCTCCTCAAAGTCATCGCGGAAGCCCCGCAGTCCCTTCAGCACCATGTTTGCTGCCTCATACCCGATCGCGCAGTCCGCCGAGTAAAAAATATTTTTCGCCGTCCTCTCAATCAGATCAATGGTCTCCATCGTCCCTTTGCCGTCCAGAACCATCTCCAGAAGATCCTGCAGTTGTCCCAGACCAATCCGGCACGGCACACACTTCCCGCAGGACTGGGCATGGCACATTTTCAAAAAAGACGATGCCAGGTCCACCGGACACAGGCCCGGCGGGCTGGCGCTGATCCGCCGCTCCAGATCCTTGTAGAGAGATTCTACCGTTGTCTGGGCTTTGTTGTTCGTGATAATACTTAATCTGCTCATTGCGATTCTATGAACTCCTTTCTTATTATTTCAGTCTCACAATCTCTTTTCAATATCTTGCGACTATCTGCAAGCCATAGATGAAAGGGAGGCAGGTGCCCCATCCCAATCATACAGCAGTTCAACGTCTATCGTCTTACTGCACAAAAGTAATTAATATTTTACCGGGATTTCAGGCATCTTTAACAATGTACTTTAGCACAAAATTCCGGTGCTTTCAATAGAGAAATAGAGAAATTGCGGCCAGCCCTTCAAAAACTGCCCTGTCAGCATGTAACTGTTCTGAAACTTCGTGTTGTTTAACCCGGATGTGCAAAATACGAAAGCCTCGATGTACAAAATAATCCTTGACTTGATATTCGCGGTACGGTATTCTGAATTATAATCATGTATCGGATTTTCACAATTCCTGTCAGTTCCGTGCTTTCACAAATACAGGATTTTTGTTTTGGCAGCACTCTTTGAAAAGGGAGATTTCGTTCCGATCGTATTCTTTGAAAAGGGGGAATTCATTTTGAAACATAACATTCAGATCACATCCATCACGGCAGCGTTTTCGCTGGCGTTCTCATTGGCAGCGGGCTGCGCCGCGGAAGAATCCGTAACCATAAATTTCGGGGTACTCTCCGGCCCAACCGGAATCGGCGCTGCAAAGCTTCTGACCGACAGCGACAGCGGCGGGACAGCAAACTCCTACGAGTATCTCATCGCTTCTGACAACAGCGAGATTGTCTCGGGGCTCACGACCGGAGAGCTGGATATCGCGTGCATGGCATCGAATACGGCTCTGAATCTGTATAACCAGGGCGTGGGCATTCAGGTAATCGCACTTGGGACGCAGGGTGTACTCCATATTCTGGAAAGCGGCGGCAGCGAGGAAATTCAATCCATCAGCGATCTGTCCGGAAAGACCATCTATGCGACAGGACAGGGCAGCAATCCGGAATATATCCTCCGCTACCTGCTGGAATCGAATGACCTCGACCCGGATACGGATGTGGAGATCGTATTTGCGGATGCGAGCGAGATCAGTGTCGGGCTGATTCCCGGGGAGATTGAGACCGCGATGTTGCCGGTTCCGGCTGCGACCGCGGCCATTCTTCAGAGCAGCGGAACCGTCCGGGACGCGATTGATGTAAATGAGGTCTGGGAGGAGATTGGAGAAGGTTCTTCCCTGATCATGACAGCGGTCGTAGCACGCACCGAATTTATTGAAGCGAATCCGGATGCGGTTGATGCGTTTCTGAGTGAATACGAAGCTTCTATCGATTATGTAAATGAGAATGTAGAGGAAGCTGCCGTTCTGATCGCCGGGCTGGGAATCACTCCATCGGAAGCGATTGCCGCAGCGGCAATTCCGCAGTGCAATCTCGTATTTCTCTCCGGGGAGGACATGGATCCGGCGATTGCGGATTATTACCAGGTGCTCTATGACGCGAATCCAGACTCCATCGGCGGCTCGCTGCCGGATGACGGGTATTATTATGTCAACTAGCAGGCCACCCCGTCCGCATCAGAGTCAGCATCAGAAAATTCTGGAAAAATGCGTTCGGATTCTACTCCCTCTGGCGTTCTGGCTGGGTATCTGGCAGATCGCGGCGATGACCGTCGGCTTCCCGCTTTTGCTTCCGACAACGGTTTCGGTGTTCCGTACACTGCTTGCGCTTGCGGGTACTGCCTCCTTCTGGCAGAGCATCGCGCTCAGCCTGGGACGCGTGGTGTGCGGACTGACGCTCGGGTGCGTCCTCGGATGTGCGCTGGGCGTTCTGACCTGGCGGTTTCGATGGGCCGATGTGATCTTTTCTCCGGTGATTCGCGTAATCCGGGCAACACCGGTTGTTTCTTTTATCCTGCTGGTTTACCTCTGGGTGGCGCGCGCAAGCATTCCGGAAGTAATTTCCGCACTGATGGTGCTGCCCGTCATCTGGAGCGCTCTGCGGACCGGTCTGGAAACCGCTGATCAGAAACTGCTGGAGATGGCAAAGGCCTATCGGTTCAGCCGTCTGAAAACACTTCGCCTCATCTGGCTGCCATCCCTTCGCCCGCATCTGACCGGCGGACTTAGCACCGCGCTGGGGCTTGCCTGGAAATCCGGCATCGCAGCCGAAGTGATCTGTCCGCCCCGCTACGCGATCGGCACAGAACTCTCAAAAGCAAAGACTGCATTGCAGTCGCCCGAGCTCTACGCCTGGACCGTTACCATCGTGATCCTGTCACTGACGCTCGAAAGTGTACTCAAATGGGTGCTGCGTCCCCGACATAAACAATCAGATTTGCGGAATGCATAATTTCGCACTTATTTCTGTTCATCACAGACAGGATCATCATAATTATCTTTGAAACACACCAACCGTAATTCGATTCGCTTTAATCGATGGGCAGTTTACTATGTTCCTCAGGAGAAAAAATGAGCGTGCTTTGCATCAACAATCTCACATTTTCATATGCGGACAAACCCGTTCTGGACCGGTTCCGTCTGACCATCCCTCTTGACGGGCTGACCGCCATATCAGGGCCATCCGGCTGCGGAAAAACGACCCTGCTGCGCCTGCTGGCAGGATTGGAAAAGCCGACCCAGGGAACCATCACAGGTATCTCACCGGAACGGATCGCGATCCTGTTTCAGGAAGACCGGTTGCTGCCATGGCGAACCGTCCGGGAACATATTCTGGATGTACTTACCAACAGTCATCAGAAGGACGCCGACGGCTGGCTTCGGTTTGCGGAGCTGGAGGAATCCGCCAATCTCTATCCGGCAGAGCTCTCCGGCGGGATGGCACGCCGCCTGGCACTGGCGCGCTGCTGCGCTTATGGAGGCGAGCTGCTGCTTCTCGATGAGCCATTCGCAGGGGTTGACGCAGAACGTCGGGCACGCATCCTCAAACGTCTGTCACAGCAGCGCGTCCCCGCGCTGCTGGCCACTCACGAGCCGGACATCGCCAAAGCCTGCCAGCGGCAGATCCTTCTGGACGGACCGCCGCTGACGCTCCAGTCCCGGTAACCCTGATCGTTTGAGCCTGCGTAAAATTCCGGCCTTTTGAAATTGACGCGATCCTCAGCCTTTTCCAACTGGCACGCTCCTCTGTACCCGATTACAAATGCTGTATTTCTCTTTTCTTTTTGGTCATCAAACCGCCAATCCGGCCAGTCTCCTTTGCGGTCAGGGATTTCCATCCAAGAGTCTTTACCTTTTCCAGCAGACCGAGTTCTTCCGCGATCTCGTATTTCAGCCGATCATCCGGGCTCAGCTCGTCCCACACGATTTTCTTTTCAGACATAAACAGACCATACTCCTTTTTCGACTTTACAGATGCTTCCTTTAGAGTATGGCCTGTTTTGTGAGTTCTATTCAATTTTACGGATTCTATTAAGTTTTAATAATTCCTCACAGTCCCTTTATCGCGTCTTTCATGCTCTTTACGTACTCTGCAACCTTCGGTACGCAGTCCGTGCCGTATTCTTTGCAGATTTTCACGATGGCTGATCCTACAATAACGCCATCGGCTTCTTTCGCCATCTTTGCA
This sequence comes from Lachnospiraceae bacterium, assembly GCA_021199475.1. GTDB lineage: Bacteria > Bacillota > Clostridia > Lachnospirales > Lachnospiraceae > Choladousia. The sequence goes on along the minus strand of JAJQHZ010000124.1, from coordinate 88,816 downwards.
GCCTGCTCCGGCGTGGAGATGCCAAAGCCGATCGCACAGGGGATATCGGAGGCGGCGCGGACGAGGCGCACCATCTCACCGATGTCGGTTGTAATCTCGGAACGGACACCGGTCACGCCCAGAGAGGATACGCAGTAGATAAATCCCTCTGCGGCGGACGCGATTTCCGCGACGCGCTGATGAGAGGTCGGCGCGATCAGGGAAACGAGTGCCAGGCCGTGCGCACGGCAGGTCGCGGCGAATTCCTCTTTTTCTTCAAACGGGACATCCGGCAGGATGATGCCGTCCATGCCCACGTCCGCCGCGGTCTTCACGAAGCGCTCGATGCCGTAGGAAAAAACGACGTTTGCGTAGGTCATAAACACCATCGGAATCTGCGTGTTTTTGCGGATCTTTTTTACCATGTCAAAGATTTTATCGGTCGTCACACCGCCGGAGAGAGCGCGATTGTTTGCCTCCTGGATGACGGGTCCTTCTGCGGTCGGATCGGAAAACGGGATGCCCAGCTCAATCAGATCCGCGCCGGCTTTTTCCATCGCGTAGACCAGCTGCTCGGTCGTATCCAGCGTCGGATCGCCGCAGGTGATGAACGGAATGAATGCTTTTCCATGTGCAAATGCACTCTGTATTTTACTCATAGATATCCTCCCCTCTGTAGCGGGCGATTGCCGCACAGTCCTTATCGCCGCGCCCGGAAATGGTGATAACGATAATCTGATCCTTATCCATGGTCGGCGCGAGCTTTCTCGCGTAGGCAACCGCATGCGCACTCTCGATGGCCGGAATGATCCCCTCCAGCCTGGACAGATACTCAAATGCGTCCACAGCCTCGTCATCTGTGATGGCGACATACTCCGCACGGCCTTTGTCGTAAAGATATGCGTGCTCCGGTCCGATGCCCGGGTAATCCAGTCCTGCCGAGATGGAATAAACCGGTGCGATCTGGCCATACTCATCCTGGCAGAAGTAGGACTTCATGCCGTGGAAAATTCCAGGCTTTCCGGTCGCGATGGTCGCGGCAGTCTCTGCTGTATTAACGCCGCGCCCGGCTGCTTCGCAGCCAATCAGCCGCACGCTCTCATCCGGGATAAAATGATAAAAGGTTCCGATTGCATTGGAGCCGCCGCCGACACAGGCAAGCACTGCGTCCGGGAGCTTACCCTCTTTTTCCATCAGCTGCTCTTTGATTTCCCTGGAAATCACGCTCTGGAAATCGCGCACGATGGTCGGGAACGGATGCGGACCCATCACGGAGCCGAGGCAGTAATGCGTATCATCAATCCGACGCGTCCACTCGCGCATCGCCTCTGAAACCGCGTCCTTTAAGGTCGCCGTGCCGGTCGTCACCGGATGCACCTGCGAGCCGAGCAGCTTCATGCGGTAGACGTTGAGCGCCTGTCGCTTCGTGTCCTCCTCGCCCATGTAGACCTCGCATTCCATGTCCAGCAGCGCGGCCGCCGTCCCCGTCGCCACGCCATGCTGCCCGGCCCCGGTCTCCGCGATCAGCCTCGTCTTACCCATCTTCTTCGCCAGAAGCGCCTGCCCCAGCACATTGTTGATCTTGTGTGCGCCGGTGTGGTTCAGATCCTCGCGTTTCAGGTAAATCTTCGCGCCGCCCAGATCCTTCGTCATGCGCTCTGCATAGTACAGGCGCGACGGACGCCCCGCGTAGTTGTTAAACAGATCCGTCAGTTCCCGGTTGAACTCCGGATCATCCTTGTAATGATTGTAAGCCTCCTCCAGCTCAATCACGGCATTCATCAGGGTTTCCGGAATGTACTGCCCGCCGTGTATTCCAAATCTTCCACTCATAGAAAACCTCCTGGGTTTTGTTTTTATATTTTCTGATTCCATTTGCGAACCTTCGCGACAGCTGCCAGGATTTTCTCCCGGTCTTTTTTTCCGTCTGTCTCCACACTGCTGCTCATATCAACGCCCCACGGATGAAGCCGGTCGAGTGCGTCTGTGAGGTTGTCCGGCCCGATGCCCCCGGCCAGCAAAAACGGCCGCCTGATCAGATCTGCCAGCGCCCACTCGAACGTTTTTCCCGTGCCGCCGCCTCCGTTGTCCAGCAGTACCAGATCCGCGCTGCTCGCGTTCACAGCGTCCGCCCAGTCTCTAAGAGCACCGTTTAGATGCGAAGCTTTTCTTTCCTTTTCCTCATCAGCGGCGGAACCAGCCTTTGTGTCTTCAAGCGGCCGTGCTTCCATGGCATCTCCAATTTCCTCGCCCGAAGGTACGCGAAATGCTTTGAAAATCGTAAATGTGCCATAGGTGCGCAGCTTTCGGATATAGTCCTCATCCTCGCTGCCGTGCAGCTGCGCTACGCCGATGGTTCCATCCAGCAGCAGCTCCGCCACCTGTTCGACCGGCGCGTTGCGGAATACCCCGACCGGGACAATGTCCGTTGAGAGCTTCGCGCGCAAGGCACGCACCTGCTCCGGCGTTGTATTGCGAATACTCTTGGGCACGTTGATGATAAACCCGCAGTAATCCGGTTTCGCCTCATTGACATAGTCAATGTCCACAGGGCGGGACAGACCGCAGATTTTGATTTTTGCTGAATTGTTTTCCAAATTAGTTGCCATAACTTCTGTTGTCCTCCCATCTGCGGCATCGCGCTGTCTGGCCGTTCGTCCGACTTGCCTGCGCGCTTTAAGGCTCGTCTCAGCTTCAGCAGTCATCTTCTGCCTTAGAAACCGCCTTGTCATCTGCCGTTTTTCGCCTGAGAGCTATCGTCCCGGTCATCCTTCTTTCCATCCCGGAAATCTCTATTACCGGTCATCAAACTCCTGACTCAGAAACTCTCCCCGCGAAGCTCACACAGCATCGCTTTTTTATCGGCTGCCCGCATCAGCGTTTCCCCGATCAGCACCGCGTTCGTTCCGTTTTCCACCAGCTTTTTGATGTCGTCGGCGTTGCGGACGCCGCTCTCAGAGACGAAAATGGTCTCCGGAGGCACCAGCTTTCGATACCGGGCACTCGTGCCAAGGTCAACCTGAAAGGTTTTCAGGTCGCGGTTATTCACGCCGAGGATTTTTGCACCCGCGTTCATCGCCCGTCCGACCTCTTCCTCCGTATGCGCCTCTACCAGCGCCGACAGACCAAGCTCCGCCGCCAGCTGCCCGTAAGCCCTCAGCTGCGCATCATCCAGAATGGAACCGATCAGCAGCACCGCACCTGCGCCGAAGGCCCGCGCCTGGTAAATCATATACTCGTCCACGGTAAAATCCTTCCGCAGCACCGGTATCCGCACATTCTGCGCAATTTCCCGCAGATATGCGTCATGTCCCTGAAAATAATACGGCTCCGTCAGACAGGAAATGGCAGCCGCGCCCGCCTGCTCATACTCCAGAGCGATCTGCAGATACGGAAAATCCGGCGCGATCAGTCCCTTCGAGGGGGATGCCTTTTTTACCTCACAGATAAAGGCGATTTTGTGCTTTGACTGACGAGGATTATCTGCCGATGCACTGTCCTTCACAGCGGCAGAGGCATTCAACGAAAGACGCTGGTCGTCTGCAGGCATATGCCCATTCGTTTCCCCGGGATGCCGCAGCGCACGTTCGAACGCATACGGTTCCTGCACAGGGCCGCCGTCCGCAAACGCGGTTCCTGCACGATGAGCGGCCTCCGCCTGCGCGCGGATTTCCTGAAGCGGCACTTTTCCGCGTTCCTCTGCGATGCGCTCCCTTGTGCGTCCCGCAATCTCATCCAGAATATTCATATTATTTTACAATTCCTTTCCGGCTTACTGATTGCTCTGCTCAATGAACGCTTCGAGCACCTTCCTCGCGGATCCATCGTCAATCAGCTTCTCTGCCATCCTTACACCTTCTTCCATCGTCGCCGCCTTGTTGGCAATGTAAAGCGCACCGCCTGCATTCAGGCAGACTGCCTGGCGCTTCGGACCGCGGTCCGTTCCGTCCAGGATCGCGCGGGTGATCGCCGCATTTTCCTCCGGTGTTCCGCCAAGCAGCTCATCCTTTGTGCAGCGCTCATAGCCAAACTGCTCCGGCGTCAGCATATAGGTCTTGTAGCCGCCGTCGCGGATTTCGCATACCTTTGTCGGGGCGCTCATGGAAATCTCGTCCAGCTTATCCATACCGTAAACCACCATGCCGCTCGTCACACCAAGATTGTTCAGCACACGCGCCAGCGGCTCCACGATAGCTTCATCATAGACGCCCATCAGTTCCATATTCGCCCCCGCCGGATTGGAAAGCGGTCCCAGGATATTAAAAATCGTGCGGATCCCGAGTTCCTTGCGAACCGGTCCCACAAACCGCATAGCGGTGTGATAGGTCTGCGCAAACAGGAAACAGATGTTGATGGATTTGAGCAGCTCCAGACATTTTTCCGGAGAAAGGGAAATCTTCACGCCGAGTGCTTCCAGGACATCCGCCGCCCCACATTTGGAGGAAGCCGCACGGTTGCCGTGCTTTGCCACCGGCACACCGCCCGCCGCGATTACCAGAGAGGAGGTCGTGGAAATGTTAAAGGAATTCGCCTTGTCACCGCCGGTGCCGACGATTTCCAGCACGTCCATTTCATGCAAAAGGTGCAGCCCCTTTGCCCGCATTCCAGCAGCGGAGGCTGTAATCTCATCAATGGTCTCGCCCTTCATCGCAAGAGCCGTCAGATACGAGGCAATCTGAACGTCCGTCGTCTCCCCGCTCATGATTTCACTCATGACCATCTCTGCCTCTTCATAGGTCAGATCCTGCTTGTTCGAAAGTTTGATAATTGCTTCTTTAATCATGATAATACCCTGTCCTTTCTTTCCTTGCTTGATTGTTATATTTTTAAGTAAACGGCAGGATGCCATTTACTATCAGGTACCGAATTTCATTTTGCTGCTGAGTTTCACTGTCCCAACCAGCAGGCCACAGACCGCCTGCCTTGCAGGCTATATGCCGCTGCGCGTCATATGTCTGAGGCTTGATGGGCGGGTCTACGCTCCGCTTCGGTCGGCGCTAAACGGACGTCCACTGGACGTCCAGCGCCCGCCCATCTCAAAATGAAAAACCAGTCGTATGCAGATAAATCTGCAACGTCTGTTTTTTCATTTTGCTGCTGGTTGGAACTGGTTTACAAAGTTTTTCACCACCTGCAGCCCGTCGGGGGTCATGACGGATTCCGGATGGAACTGCACGCCATAGACCGGCAGCGTGCGGTGCTCGACCGCCATCACCTCGCCGTCGGCTGTCCGCGCTGTCACGCGCAGCCCAGGCGGCAATGTGTCCTCTTTCACGGAAAGGGAGTGATAACGTGCTGCGGTCATTCCGGAAGAAAGTCCCTGAAATAATACGGAATCCGGTTCGAGGATCAGCTCCGATTTTTTCCCGTGCATCAGCTGTTTCGCGTAGGTCACGGTGCCGCCAAATGCCTGGCAGATTGCCTGATGTCCGAGGCAGACGCCGAACATCGGAATTCCCGTGCGCATTTCCTGATCTCCGTTTCCGCTCACAGCCACCGTATCGACCGGCGTCGAACCGGGAAGGGGCTCCTGCGGGAGATATCCGCTCAGCTTCTGTATCATCTCCACACAGATGCCCGCGTCCTCCGGTCTGCCGGGACCCGGCGAGATGAAAATGGCCTCCGGCTTCATCGCAGCGATTTCGTCCACTGTGCAGACATCGTTGCGGATGACTTTAATATCCGGGCGCAGAGAGCCGATGAGCTGATAAAGGTTGTAGGAAAAGCTGTCATAATTATCAATTAAAAGTATCATTCCCCGATTCCTCCTTCAGCCGCCTCTACCGCGTTAACCACGGCGCGCGCCTTATTGCAGCACTCCTCGAATTCCTTATCCGGAACGCTGTCCGCGACGATCCCGGCTCCGGATCGGATCGTGATACGGCCATTTTTCTGAAACGCCAGGCGGATCGCGATGCAAGTGTCAAGATTTCCTGTGAAATCAAGGTACCCGATGGCGCCTCCGTAAACGCCGCGCTTTCTGCCCTCGAGCTCATCGATGATCTGGCAGGCCCGCAGCTTCGGCGCACCGGAAAGCGTTCCCGCCGGCAGAATCGAATCCACCGCATCCACGGCGTCGCAGTCCTTTCGGATCTGCCCGGCCACGGTCGATCCGATGTGCATTACATGCGAATAGCGCTCAATCGAAAGATATTTTTCTACATGCACGGTCCCAATCTCACTGATTTTTCCGATATCGTTGCGGCCCAGATCGACAAGCATATTATGCTCCGAAAGCTCCTTTTCATCCGCCAGAAGCTCCTCCTCCAGCCGCTGATCTTCCTCCTCCGTCGCGCCGCGCGGTCGGGTCCCGGCCAGCGGGAAGGTATGAAGGACGCCATCCTCCAGCTTGACCAGTGTCTCCGGTGAAGCGCCAACCAGCTCAACGTCATCGCTGGTAAAGTAAAACATATACGGCGAGGGATTCGATGTCCGTAGAATTCGATACGCATCGAAAAGGCTTCCTTCTGCGTCCGCCTGCATCGGATTTGAGAGCACCACCTGAAAAATGTCGCCCTCCCGGATATAATGCTTCGCCTTTTCCACCATTCCTTTGTACTTTTCCCGGGAAAAACAGGGCTGAATCTCCCCTTTCAGGCGGAGCGGCGCAAAATACGCCTTCACCTGACTTTTCAGCAGCTGTTCAATCCCATTCAGCTTTGCTTCCGCTTCGCGCCAGGATTCCTCCAACCGCGCCGTATCGGTCCCGCAGATCAGGATCAGCTTCTGTCGATAATTATCGAAAGCAATCACCTGGTCAAACAGCATCAGGTCTGCGTCCTGAAAATTTTCTTCATCCTCACCGGTGAATTTTAAGGTCGGCTCGCTGTAGCAGATATAATCATAGGAAAAATATCCGACCAGTCCGCCCGTAAATGGCGGCATTCCCGCAAGCTTCGGGCTTTTGTTCGCTGCGAGTATCTCACGGATCACCTCCTGCGGCGTCCCGTCTCGCAGCTCCTCCTTCACCTGTCCTCCTGTTACATCCTCGCCCTGGCGCAGCTTCACCTGCCCGTTCGCACAGGTGATTTCCAGTGTCGGCGCATAACCAAGAAACGTATATCGCCCCCACTGGTGATGTGCCTCCGCACTCTCCAGCATATAACAGTGCCGGCTCGCCGCGCGCAGTGTGCGCATGACCTCAATCGGTGTAAAGCGATCTGAGAGCATTTCCTTGCAAACCGGGATCCGCCTGTATTCGCCGGAAGCCGCAATCGCCTTCGCCTCCTCCAAAGATGGGTACATAATCCTCCTCCTTCTCTTATCCATCAGCTTCCTTCCGTATGAATCATGCCAGGATCACAAAATCATGAATCGGATTTTTTGAAACGAAAAAATCCCTGACAGATTATACAAATCTGTCAGGGACGAATATTCTTCCGCGGTGCCACCCTGATTCACGGGAATTCCCCGTGCACTTACGAGATACCAGCATATCTCCGGCAACTGACGTATGCCCACACGTCACAGAATACTCAGCAAAATGCCTTTGACTGTGCCCTCCGCGGTCCATTTGACAATCTGCATCTCCATCCGGTTCTCAGCTGTGTGCGGCTCTTCCATCCTCGCAATGAAACTGATTGGTTTCCTCTCGTGTCTCATCTCGCTGTACCCGCCGCACCCGGACTCTCTGTGGGCGCATCTACTGCCTTTATCTCCGCTTCAACGGTTTGGTTCTTCTTTCTGTGTTTAGTCTACTACAGGAAACCGGATTTGTCAACGGAAAATTTGCGGCCGCCATATCACCGGAAAACGGCTGCCGGCATTTTCGACGAAAAATTGCTATCTGCCTGTCGCTGTATAGAAATCTGCTGCCTACATATCAATAATATTGCCGTCAATCTCATCCTGGATATCTTTGACTGCTTTTTTGAAATCCTTGCCGATCTTCCTCATCCGATATGAGGTGAACAGCTCGTTCAGGCCATCCGCGACCAGAATAATCCCGACAATCGTAATAGCGGTCGAAGCCGCGTCAAACGGGAAGAATAGCATAAAAATGCCGGCCGCCAGAATGATCACGGAGAGCGCCATATTGACCGCCCACCCGGATACGTTCGCTCTTTTTAGCTGTGTAGAATTCTCCAGGCAGTTCACGCCGCCGATAATGACAAACACACTCAGAATATAGGACAACAGTGTAATGATCGTTCCCGTATGCGTCACCGCAAAGAGACCCAGTACGCATTTAATCACACCGCCAAACAGGCTGCCGCTCATAAACAGCCCATACTCCCGATCGCTGATATAGCGAATGATGTCTCCGATACCCGATACCAGAATCGCGATTCCGGCGATCAGGGCAATCGTCCCGCCTGTTCCCGTCGGATTCAGGATAAAAAGAATCCCGACAAAGATGGTCAGAATCGCATTGACCGTCAGATTGACTCGAATTTTCTTGAAAAGCTCCATGATACCGCTCCTTTCCCAGTCATAAAAAATTGCTAAATGCAGGAAACAACCATGGCTGCTCCCTTTTTCGATAATCGCTTATGCATGAAATATAAGAAAGCTGCAACCTGTTTTGTCGTCCACTATCAATTCCGTGCACTGCCAGGCGAAGACCCCTTTCACATTTCAGATACAGTATAGCATCTGAAGGCTCTTTTTTCCATAGACAATTGCGTGATTTTGAACAAAACGAAAACTGTCTTGACAGTATTTGTGAACTAGTGTATTATCATTCTAGTACACAGATGCATTTGAACACAGAAAGGAATGCCGCAGGGATGGAATATAACACAGCGATACCGATTTATCTACAGGTCATGGATGCAATCAAGCGGGATATTGTCACCGGACGTATGTCGCCCGGTGATAAGCTCCCGTCCGTCCGCGATCTGGCTGTTCAGTATTCCATCAATCCGAACACGGTAAGCAGGGTATATCGTGAGCTTGAGATGGAACATGTCTGTTTCACCAGGCGCGGTACTGGCACGTTTGTGACAGAAGACGGGGAACGAGTGGCTCAGCTGCGCGAGGATATGGCGAAAGACCTGGTGCAGGGATTTCTGGCAGGTATGCGGCAGCTCGGCCTGACATCCGAAGAGGCGGAAGAGCTGCTTCGCCGGTACGATACAGATGCCCGACAGTAATTATTTTATGAAAGGAAACGCAGAAAAATGTTGGAATGCAATGAGATCACCAAATCCTACGGCAAAAAGCTTGCAGTAGACCATGTTACTATGAAGCTGGAACCCGGACACATTTATGCGATGCTCGGGCCGAACGGCAGCGGCAAGACGACGCTCATGAAGATGGCTGTCGGGCTTGTGAAGCCGAGCTCCGGGGAGTTTACCTATCAGGGAAATCCTGTTGATAAGGAAAGCCGCCGCGCCATCGCCTACATGTCGACAGAGCCCTATTTTTACAGCTGGATGACCGCATCCGATGTTGGAAAATACTACCGGGACTTTTTTGCAGATTTTTCGATGGAACGATACCTGTACCTGCTGGAGCGGATGGAGCTGACGCCGGATATGAAGACAAAGACACTCTCCTCCGGTATGATGGCAAAGCTGAAAATCGCTGTCACGATGGCGCGGAAGGCAAAGGTCTATCTGCTGGACGAACCGCTCAACGGCATTGATCTTCTGGCGCGGGATGTCATCCTCCAGTCCGTGATCGAGGAATGCACACCAGATGCCGCTCTGGTGATTTCCAGCCATCTGGTTGATGAACTGGTACGCATCGTGGATACCGCCATTTTTATAAAGGAAGGCCGCCTTGTATTGATGGGCGAGGTCGAAGACTTCCGCACGCAGATGGGAAAGTCGGTGGTTGACCTGTACCGGGAAATCTACGGGCATACCGGAGCGGAAGCGGAGAGCGAAGTGTAGATCCTTATGACTCCGACTACCTGGCTCGTTGCTTCGCGAGAATAAAAAATGTAATAGAGAGGGAGGATAAAATTTCTATGCTGAAATTAATGAAATATGAATTCCGCAAGACCATGTTTTCAAAAACCATTCTGCTGGTCATCACGGTCATCGCGGAGCTGCTGTTATTGGCCGGCATCGTTCTGGACCGGGACAATGGGATCGGGTTTGGCATCGTCGGGCTGGTGCTGTGCGCCTCATTTGGGATTCTTTATATTGGTCTGGAAAGCCTGCTGGTCTTCCAGAAGGACCTGAACACCAAACAGAGCTACATGCTTTTTCTCACACCGAACAATTGCTTCCAGATCCTCGGCGCAAAGGTGATTGAGAACGGTCTGTCTATTCTGCTCGGGGGATGCTTCTTTCTCGTGCTCGGCATCCTGGATTATACGATCGTGCTCACCCACTATGGAGAATTAAAGGATCTGCTCACCATGATGAAGCTGCTGTTTTCTTCGATCCAGATCGAAATCAATATCACAACCATCGATGTCATTGTTGTGGTGCTGGAGCTGCTGTCCTCATGGCTGATGACCATTGTCACTGGCATGCTTGCCATTGTCCTGTCCGCCACCCTGTTCGCCGGGAAACGGTTCAGCGGCTTTGTGAGCTTCGTCATCTTCCTTCTGATGACCTGGGGCTGTATGACCGTCATCAATCATCTGCCGGAATTATCCGGACTTCTGGACTCACTGGCGGCGCTTGTTTTTACGACACTCATGTATCTGATTGCAGGCTGGATCATGGAGCGCAAACTGAGCGTGTAGAGTACGAGAATACAAAAAGAGAGGGCTTATTCAAAAGACCCTCTTTCTCTTTCTTTTCCTACTTTTTATTGATCTTATCCTGAATAATCTCGTTGATCTCCTCCGGCTCTCTGCCAATCGCAAAGGCCAGCTCCGAATACAGCGCCTGCTCGGCCAGATTAAAATACCGGTCATCGATGGACGTGCTCTTTTTGCCCTCTGCCTGACGTTTTTTCTTTCTCAGATAAATATTCTTGATAATACCAACCAACAGCCGCGGATCGCAGCTTTTCAGCGCTTCCTTGTACTCCTGCTCCCGAAGCTTATCGTTCGCGATCCAGGTCTCCTCAATATCCGGTATCTCTTCAATGATGTCCCATGCACTCTCTTCGCTCAGGACACTGCGGATCGACGTACTGTTCGTATCCACCGGAACGTAAAGCTTCGCACCGCGGTCTGCCTGGGGAATCAGCAGATAATATAATTTATCCTTGCTCACATTTGAGACATCCAGGTGCACGATGTCCTCCACCCGGCACACGCCATTGTTCGCTTTAACCACATAATCTCCTACCGAATACATTCCGACCACTCCTTTATAACCTGCTTTCACACTATACCTGTTCTTATTCTATCAGAAAAAATCGGTTTACGTAAGAGTTTTTTCGGAAAAATGGCTGATTTCGGCGTTTTTACGAGGTTTTTCCGCGCGATTTTTATGCAAAACTCCGAAGAAATCACCCGGCTGCGAACAACCGGGTGCTTCCAGATTATCGGATTTCAGACAGAACTTTTCCATTTCCAACGATCTTGACCGCTTTTACCGCTTTTACTGCTTTTACTGCTCCTCCATGCTTTTCAGCTGGCGGTACATTCTGACGTCGATCACCACTGCAACGATAAAGGTAATCACCACCGCAACCGGCATGGAAAGAAGGATCCCGTAGATTCCATTTTCTACCCCCGCAAACTGAGAAACCAGCCAGGGCAGGAATGCGGCAAGCGGAACCGCCAGTACAACCTCGCGGACGAGGGAAAGCAGCGTTGACTGCACGGCTTTGCCGACCGACTGCAGGAAAATAAAGGAGGCCTTGCAGATGCAGTCCAGCGGCACTGCGCAGAGATATATGCGGAACGCGACCTTCGCGAAATTGTAATAGGTATCCGAATAATTATTTCCAAACAGGCTGATCAGCTGTACCGGGAACAGTTCAAAAATCAGCAGCGCCACAACACCGACAATAAACTCATAGGTCAGCAGCCGTTTCATCAGCTCGCGGACACGGTCATAACGGCGCGCACCGTAATTGAATCCGCTGACCGGAATGCATCCGGCGGACATGCCGACTACAACCGAAATCATGATCTGGAAAAACTTCATAACGATACCAACGACCGCCATCGGCGTATCAGAGGTGCCTCCCTCGCCGTAAATGGAAAGCGCACCGTATTTGGATATCATGTTATTCATAACCGCCATGGAAAGCACCAGCGAAAACTGGCTCAGAAAGCTGGTAAAGCCAAGCGGAATGAATTTCGTGATCAGTGACATGCGCAGCGGGAAGCTGTCCTTTTTCAGCTTGATCTCCTTCATTTTGCACAGATAAACAAGTGAAATCACCGCCGTGATGATCTGTCCGGCTACGGTCGCAACCGCCGCGCCCATCACATCCCATTTCAGGATAAAGATCGCCATCGGGTCGAGGATGATATTGGCTACCGCGCCTGCAAGCGTCGCCGCCATCGCCACCCTCGGGCTTCCGTCCGAACGGATGATCGGATTCATCGCCTGTCCGAACATATAAAACGGGATGCCGACCGAAATCCAGGTGAAATATCGCTTCGCATACGTTCTGGTCAGCTCAGAGACATCGTCCGTTGCGCCAAACATGCGAAGAATCGGTTCTTTAAAAATCAGATAAACCAGCATCAAAAGAATGCTGATAATGATGGTCAGGACAACCGCATTCCCGACTGTGCGGTGCGCCCGGTCCCGATCCTTTCCTCCAAGACTGATGCTCACAAAGGAGCAGGCGCCATCGCCGATCATCGTCGCAATCCCCAGCGCCAGTACCGTCAGCGGGAAGACGATGGAGGTTGCACCGTTTCCCTCGGCTCCAACGCCCCAGCCGATGTAAATCTGATCCACGATATTATAAAGAGCCGCTACCAGCAGCGAGATAATACACGGAATCGCGTAATTCATCATTGTTTTGCCAATCGGGGCGGTCGTCAAATCCAGCTCGCCCGTGTTTTCCTTTGCCATAAATAACTCTTCCTTTCTATTCTGTGTTTCTTTCCCTCCATGCGTATCTGTACGCATGTGTTTTTGTCCGATCAAAACGTTTCAAATGCAAGTGTTCGGACAAAAAAAAGGCGTAAAATCGGAATCCCGGTCTTACGCCCTTTTTGCTACTCGGATTGTCATTATTATAAAAAAATCGGCCGACAAAGTCAAGATTTCATAAAAGTAGAATTTTCGCCCGAAAAGCGCCGGAAAATTCGTCACTTTTCCAAGCCATTCCGATAAGGAACGGTCGCAAAATCCCCCGCCTGGCCTGCACCGCCGAACGCGCGAATCGCAGACCTTAAAAGCCTCGGCACAGCCCGCCTCCTCACGCTTCCAGCGTCTTCAGCGTCGCCCGGACCTTATCAACCGCGGCGAAAAAACCGTTGTACTCTTCCGGATCCCATTTCTCACGAATCCGCTGCCCAACCCCGGCGGGGCCGATCACAGACGGAACCGAAAGCGCCACATCGCGGACGCCATGCTCGCCCTGCAGGCGCGAAGTCACCGGCGCAATTGTCGGCCGCATATTAATAATCGCGTCTGCAATGCAGCACACGCAGGTCGCAATCCCATAATGTGTTTTTCCCTTGGCGTGAATAATATCCGCACCCATCTGCCGTGTTTTCTGCGCAAGGCTCTGTTTTACTTCCTCGTCCCACGGGATCTCCATCTCCCGGCAATAGTCCGCAATCGGGATCCCTCCAATGCTCATCCGGCTCCATACAGGAACCTGATGGTCTCCGTGTTCCCCGACCAGATACCCGTTGACCACACCGGTATTCAGGCCAACATAATCCGCAATCGTTCTTACCAGACGCGATGTATCCAGAATACACCCGGATCCAAACACCATCCCATTCGGCAGCCCCATCCACTCATCCGCTTTATAAGTCAGAATATCAACCGGGTTGGAAATAATCAGAATCACGCCCCGATTGTAGTATTGACCGATGGAGTCTACCACGGAATGCATGATTTTTACATTATCAGAGGCCAGATCCAGACGGGTCTCGCCGTTTCTCCGGTTCCTGCCCGCTGTAATAATGATCAGATCACAGTCTGCGCAGTCCGAATAATCTCCCGCATACAGATCCGTAGTGCCCATAATTGGCAGCCCATGCCGGATGTCCCATGCTTCTCCTTCTGCTTTTTCCCGGTTGACATCAATCAGGACAACCTCTCTGGCGATGTCCCGGATGGTCAGCGCGTAGGCAATGGATGCTCCCACGAATCCCGCACCAATAATCGCGACCTTTCGATTTCCAATTTTAATGTTTGGCTTCACTGCATTCTCTCCTCAATATAATATCTCAGGATTTTGGCATTACTACCTCCAGACCGATTTTGATTTCCTGCTCTCTTCCAAACATATGCGTTTTCAGATAAGCCATCCGCTTGTGGTAATTGATCTTCTGTATCGATCCTTCCATCCCCACCAGCGGTCCGGAAACCACCCGAACCTGCGAGCCTTCGAGAATTCCTTTTGAGATCCGGACGATCTGCTCCTCTCCTCCAAACCGGACCATGAACATGACCTCTTCCTCCGTGAGCGGTACAATGTCATCACCGGTACCCAGCAATTTGGTTAAACCATCAACCTTTTGCAGCCGGATGCGAAGCTCCTCCAGCCGATCGGTAATCATAAACAGGTAACCGGGAAAAAGGGGCTTGAGCATCTTATGCCACTCGCCATGGTACTTCCGCTGCACCTCTCCCATCGGGATAAAGCAGTCCTTGAGCACCTGCTCCGGTATTTTCTTTCTACACTGCAGGCGTATGGACTCTTCCATCCCGCTGCGAACCTGCATCACATACCACATGGCACCGCCCTCCCCGCACCGGTCTTATCTGCGCGGCCGCTCTGTGCGCATTCCATGGCGTGATGCCGCCGCTGGTATGACACCGCAGGCCAGATTTTACTCTTCCGTTCCAACCTTTTCCTTCAGCGCCTGCTTTACAATCTGCTCGCAGAGCTCGCCAAAAGAGACTCCAGCTGCCTCTGCTTCCTGCGGCAGGAGGCTCGTCGGAGTCATACCGGGCAGCGTGTTGATCTCGATGAACCAGATGGTTCCGTTTTTATCGATGATAAAATCTGCGCGGGAATAGACACGCAGATTCAGGGCATGCGCCACGGCAAGAAGCATTTTCCCCATCTCTTTTTCTTCCGAGGGAAGAATATCTGCCGGCGTCTGCTCGTAAGCAAGCCCCTTCTGATATTTGTTTTCGTAGTTATAAAATTCTTTGTTTACAATAATCTCGATGGAAGGAAGCGCCTTTCCGTTCAGAAAGCCCATCTGAATTTCGCGCCCTTCAATATACTGTTCAAAGATCAGACGCCTGCCGCGGTTGCTCTCCAATGCGGATCGAAGCTCCGAAACGGTTTTGACAATGTATACGCCGATGGAAGAGCCGCCATCGATGACCTTCACGACAACCGGAAGCGTCACTTCCCGCATCGCTGTCCGGATCGCGTCCTCGTCTCTGATCTCGCGAACCTCCCAGTCCGGGACCCGCACCCCGGCCTCCTTTGCGAGCACCTTGGTCAGATGCTTGTTCATGGCAAGAGCGCTTCCCAGATAATCCGAGCCGGTATAGTGCACACCCATCAGGTCAAGCGCAGCCGGAATTCTTCCATCCTCACCGCTGCCGCCGTGCAGGGCAAGAAAAACCACGTCCACTTCCCGGCAGAGCCGCAGGACATTCGGCCCGATCATCCGGTTTTTGCAGACCGGGTTCGCCGCCTTTAACGCTTTCAGATCCGGCACAGCGGTCGAAATCGTTTTCCAGCTTTCATCAATCTCTTTTTTATACAGCTGCGCAATGTCCGCTTCCTCATCACGAACACCAACGTAGGAATCAATAATTGCCACATTGTGCCCGTTTTGGCGCAGCGCTCCCGCGATCATCGCACCGGAGCTCAGAGAAACATTGCGTTCCGGACTGTAGCCGCCGGCAAGTACCAAAATATTCATAGAAACCCTCCATGCCATATCCCGCATCGGTTTTTGATGCGGGATACAGGCAATGTCCCGATTTCCACCAGAAATCGAGGACGATACCGCGCCTTCGTGCTATGCACGAATTCTCAGTGGCGCGGCTCTCCATGCCATATCCCGCATCGGTCCGTTTTTATCGATAAATGATATCCTCGCGCGCCGGTCCGTTTGAGACCATGGTAATCGGGAACCCGAGATGCTTCTCAACAAATTCGACATAATTGCGGCAATTCTCCGGCAGTTCCTCATAACGGCGGATGCCGCGGATGTCGCACTTCCAGCCCGGAAGGACTTCAAGAACCGGTTTCGCCTTCTCCAGCTGCACGGTCGTCGGGAAATCGGTCGTCACCTGACCATCAATCTCATAGCCGACACAGACCGGAATCTCATCGAGATACCCCAATGCATCGAGAACCGTGAACGCTACCTCCGTTGCGCCCTGCATCAGACAGCCATAGCGGGAAGCCACACAGTCAAACCAGCCCATTCTTCTCGGGCGGCCGGTCGTCGCGCCGTACTCGCCGCCGTCGCCGCCGTGGTTGCGCAGCTCATCGGCCGCTGTTCCGAAAATTTCGCTGACGAACGCGCCCGCGCCGACTGCACTGGAGTACGCCTTGCTGACTGCCACGATGCGCTTGATCTCATAAGGCGGAACACCTGCGCCGACCGCGCCGTAGCCCGCCAGCGTAGAGGAGGAGGTCACCATCGGATAAATCCCGTGATCCGGATCCTTCAGCGTACCGAGCTGGCCTTCGAGCAGGACAGTCTTGCCATCCTTCAGAGCCTTTGAAAGAAATGCACCGGTGTTGGCCACGTACGGCTCGATGGTGTCGCGGTAGCCGTGCAGCTCCTCCAGGAGCCCCTCCGGTGTCAGCAGCGGTTTGTGATACAGATGCTCAAGGAGCGGGTTCTTCAGATCACAGATGCGCTGCGCCTTTTCCTGTAAGGTGGCCTCGTCAAACAGCTCGCTTACCTGGAAACCAATCTTCGCAAATTTATCGGAATAAAACGGCGCTATGCCTGATTTTGTTGATCCGAACGATTTTCCGCCGAGACGTTCCTCTTCATACGCATCCAGCAGGATATGATAGGACATCACGATCTGCGCACGGTCTGATACCAGAATATGCGGGAGCGGCACCCCGCGTCCCACCAGATTTTTGATTTCCTTATCCAGCAAAGGAATGTTCAGCGCTACTCCGTTGCCGATGATGCTCGTCGTGTGGTCGTAGAACACACCGGATGGAAGGGTGTGCAGTGCAAATTTTCCATAATTGTTGATAATTGTATGCCCGGCATTTGCGCCTCCCTGAAAACGCACGACAATGTCGGCCTTCTCCGCAAGCATATCCGTGATTTTTCCTTTTCCCTCGTCTCCCCAGTTTGCTCCTACAATTGCCTGTACCATATGATTCTCCGCCTTTCCCAAATAGGACACCTTCTGCTGATCGCCTATTTATGTTGTATCTGCAACTTTAGTTCATTTATACCGTAATCTCTGCTGTCACGCCGAGCAGCTCCTTATTTTCATCCAGAACCGGCTGTACGACAGTCTCAATAAACCGTTCCACCTGCTCCTTCGAGCGTCCGACGTAGCGGGAAGGCTCCATCGATTTCTGAAGCTCCTCCAGCGACAGATTGAACGCCGGGTCAGCCGCGATCAGCTCGAGAAGATTGTTGTCTTTCCCTTCTTCCTTAACCGTCCGGCCTGCCTCCATGGACAGCTCTCTGATCCTCTCATGAAGCTCCTGCCGGTCACCGCCCGCCTTGACCGCATCCATCATAATGTTCTCGGTCGCCATAAACGGAAGCTCCGCCATCAGATGCTTTTCAATTACCTTCGGGTAAACCTTCAGGCCGTCCGTCACGTTCAGGCAGAGATCCAGAATGCCATCCACCGCCAGGAATCCCTCCGGTATTGACAGCCGCTTGTTCGCGGAGTCGTCAAGGGTACGCTCAAACCACTGGCACGAGGAGGTCACCGCCGGGTTCAGCGCGTCGCACAGAACATAGCGGGACAGCGACGCGATGCGCTCCGAACGCATCGGATTGCGCTTGTATGCCATCGCGGACGAGCCGATCTGGCTCTTCTCAAACGGCTCTTCGATCTCCTTCAGGTGCTGAAGCAGACGGATGTCGTTCGACATTTTATGTGCGCTCGCGGCAATCCCGGCCAGGACATTCAGCACCCTCGTATCTGTTTTGCGCGAATAAGTCTGCCCGGAAACCGCTACGCAGGCCTTATAGCCCATTTTTTCCGCTATCATCGGGTCAATCCGGTCAATTTTCTCCTGGTCGCCGTCAAACAGCTCCAGAAAGCTTGCCTGTGTGCCGGTCGTTCCCTTAGAGCCAAGCAGCCTCATCGTGGAGAGGACATAATCCAGATCCTCCAGATCCATCAAAAACTCCTGCGCCCAAAGCGTCGCGCGCTTGCCCACTGTAGTCGGCTGCGCCGGCTGAAAATGTGTGAACGCCAGCGTCGGCAAATCCTCATATTTCCGGGCAAAATCCGCCAGCTGCGCGATGACATTGACCAGCTTTTTCTTCACTAGCTGCAGCGCTTCGGTCATCAGAATGATGTCCGTATTATCTCCCACATAGCAGGAGGTCGCACCGAGATGAATGATCGGCTTCGCCTTCGGGCACTGCACGCCATAGGCATACACGTGAGACATCACATCATGGCGAACCTGCTTTTCCCGCTCCTTCGCCACCTCGTAGTTGATGTCATCCTGATGTGCTTTCATCTCCCCGATCTGCTCGTCGGTAATATCCAATCCAAGCTCCTGCTCTGTCTCGGCCAGGGCAATCCACAGCCGCCGCCAGGTGCGGAACTTTTTATCCGGGGAGAAGATATCCTGCATCTCCCTGCTCGCATACCGCTCCGAGAGCGGACTCTGATATCGATCTGTACTCATAATTCTCTCCTCATGCTTTTTTCTGAGCTGCCGCGAAGCTTAACATCCGATTTCCCCCATATCCGGAATATGGATCACAAACGCATTCGTCCTGTAAATCTATGCCTTCCGGAAGCTCACCTCTTTATATTCTTAACTCCAGAGCCTGGGTATCAGGCAAACTTGCCCTGCAGATAAATCCGCAAAGTCAGTCCCTTCTTCTTCCGCCGTCCTGAAGCGTTAATGCTCATATTCCCCGCGGATATCCTCCTGCGGCGGATCCATAGGGTAGTTTCCGGTAAAGCACCCGTTGCAGATCGGCAGCCCGCTGGTAAGCTCCGGCAGCCGGTCCATCCGCAGATAGGCAAGGCTGTCTGCGCCAATGATCTGACGAATATCCTCAATTTCCCGGTTGTAGGCAATCAGCTGCTCCCTGGCCGGCACATCCGTGCCGAAATAACAGGGGTATAAAAACGGCGGGGAGCTGACACGCATATGTACTTCCTTTGCACCGGCGTCGCGCAGCATCCGCACGATCCGGTCGCTCGTCGTCCCCCTCACGATGGAATCGTCAATCATGATCACCCGTTTTCCCTCGACCGCCTCACGCAGAACATTCAGCTTGACCCGCACACTGGATTCGCGGCTGCTCTGCCCCGGCTTGATAAAGGTACGGCCGACGTAGCTGTTTTTCATAAATGCCATTCCATAAGGGATGCCGGATTCCAGTGAAAATCCCAGCGCCGCAACGTTGCCGGACTCCGGCACGCCAACCACCAGGTCCGCCTCGACGGGCGAATCCTTTGCCAGAAACCGTCCGGCCCGGATGCGCGAATCATAAACGCTGATCCCGTCCAGATAGCTGTCCGCTCTTCCAAAATAAATATATTCAAATACGCATCGCGCAGTCTCACACTGCCGCTCGGGCGGAAAGCACATCGCACGGTCGGAGGTCAGAACCGCCTGACTGCGGCCCGGAATCCCCGCAGACGCACCATCCGTATCCTTGTCTTTCTCTTCCGGTATCTTCCATTCTTCTGTTGTTTCCGGAGAGCTCTGCGCGCGTAAGGGCGCGGCAGGCTGCTCCCCCGGAATTCCTCCCGCAATCATCCTTCTCTGTGAATGAGACTGCGGCTTATGCTTCGGCGCAATGGTCACAATCTCTCCCGGCTCCACATCCCGGACAAACTCCGCTCCGATCGTATCCAGCGCACAGGTCTCGGACGCCAGAATATAAGCATTGTCACGCTTCCCGATGCAAAGCGGCCGGAACCCATAGGGATCCCGCGCGCCAATCAGCTTGCGCGGAGACATGATAATCAGCGAATACGCGCCCTTCAGCTTTTTCATCGCATTCGCTACCGCTTCTTCTACATTTCTCGCCCGCACGCGCTCCCGCGCGATGTGGTACGCGATCACTTCTGTATCAATTGTCGTCTGAAAAATAGAACCGCCCAGCTCCAGCTCTCTGCGAAGCTGCGGGGTATTAATCAGATTGCCATTGTGCGCCAGAGCCAGAGTGCCCTTGATGTAGTTCAGCACCAGCGGCTGCGCATTTTCACGGGTACTCCCGCCGGCCGTCGAATACCGGACATGACCAATGCCGATGTCCCCCTTCATCTGTGCCAGATGCTCTCCCGTGAACACCTCATTCACCAGCCCCATTCCCTTGTGGGAGAGGACCTTGCCCTTCGGACCAAGTGTGTCGCTGACGGCGATTCCGCAGCTCTCCTGCCCCCGATGCTGTAACGCGAACAGTCCATAGTAAATCGTGGAAGCGACATTTTCTCCTGAAAAATCATAAATCCCGAATACACCGCACTCCTCATGCAGCCCATCCGGCTCCATTTGCTCATACACTGGCTCCATTTGCTCAAAAACCATCGGTCACACTCCTCTGGTGCATTATAGACTTTCCTGTAGCATTGCATGAGAAAAGTCCGCAAGCGCACTTTTCCCAACGGGTCACATTATATAGTATCCCTTACGGATAAGTCAACAAAAACGTAAAAATCCGGTCATTTACGTCCGTGTACTCTTTGCATACTGCTCCTTCAGCTCCTCAGCCACTTCCCGGGCCGGACGATTCATCATCCGTTCTTTTTTTGCCAGGAATTCCGGCGACCGGCAAAGCTTTGCATTATGCTCCTGGATCGTCCGGACCAGATATTCATCCGCCTGCAGCTCCTTCAGGCGTTTCTGGTAATCCTCTTCTGAGAGGAAAAGCGGAAGCGCACTGATGTATTTTCGGAAGGTTTCCTTGGTCTTCATCAGACTGTAGGATTCCCAGAAGCATTCCGCCGCCTCCTCGAATCGATACAGCCCCGCATAGGCCGCACCGAGATTGTTCCAGACCGAAGCATAAAACTGTGTACCGAGTTTTCCCGGATTCCGGTTTTTCAGAATCTGGCGGTACATCCCCGCCGCCCGCGCAAACATTTTTTCCTTCACCAGATAATCACCGCGCAGCTTCTGCTTCATCTCATCCGACTGCACCTCCAGCCGGGCCAGCTGCTCCTGAAACTCCCGCATTTCCTGGCTGTTCAGATATCCTGCCTCACGAAAGATCGGGAGCACAAAGGAAGCGGCGTCCCCAAAGACGGCCTGTGCGGACCGGCCATTCGCATCCGCAGCGGAGCGTGTACGCGCCGCTCCGGAATCCCCCATCTTCTGCAGCTGCTCATACAGCTGCCGGTACAGCCGGCCAAGATGCAGCTCATCGCGGATCCAGTCACAGAGCTTTTCATTCATAATGCTCCCGTCAATCAGGCAAATATTATTGTACAGATAAAAGCACAGCTCCTCGAGAGAATAAATGCCCGTCCGGATATTTTCTATATAATATGGCTGATTCGCCTGCCGCAGCAGGCAGAGGTCATAGCTCATAATAATCTCCTTTTCTGGTTGCATTTCTTCTCCGGAACAGCAGGCCACAGACCGCCTGCAATGCAGACTATATGCCGTCTTCGACGTCATATGTCTGAGGCTCGCTGGGCGTCCCGCCCAGCCCAAAATGAAAATCCAGTCCTTTGCAGATGAATCTGCAAGGCCTGTTTTTTCATTTTACTGCTGTTCTGGACTTTAAAAACGAATGTCCCGACTCCAGCTAAGGCCGGAGGCTTTATAGAGTCCCCCGAACCCCAGATCCTCTACGTCTATATGACAGCAGGATGGGGCGGAAAAATACAGGGTCAGGCGCAGCCTGGTCGCGCGGTCCGGACGCTTCGGCAGCCCGGGCAGACGCATGATATGCACGGTCGCGTCTCCGGGCGTCATCGGGCGCGAGATCACACGAATTTCCCGCTCGCCGTGCAGAATGAATTCACAGACATGATGCACCTCGTACCAGTTCACGCCCGCATCGGCCAGCGGATAGAAGCTTTCTTTTCCCCGAATGGTCATCTCCATGCCGATGTTCCGGTCAACCATGTCCCGGCCTCCGTAAATGATGCCGGAAGACGGCACGAGTCCGGCCCGCTCCAGCGCGGCGTAGCAGGCTCCCTTCGAATACAGGTTCATACCCTGATATGCGCGGCGGCCTGTACACAGGAACTGGATGGAGCGCACCGCCCAGCTCTTATTGAAATAATCGCCCATCAGATAGCTGGCGGACACCTGACGGCGTTCGAATACTTTTTTCAGAAGTTCAAAGAAAAGGCGGTCCTTTTCTTTGCGCCAGTCCTCCTCCTGACGGTCCTGCCGCACCGCATCCCCCATCGGCTGCCGGGCAGCCTCTTCCACCCGCGCGATTGCCGGTTTTGTGGAATAATCAATATGCAGCACGTAGCCGACGACAGCCTCTTCCTCCCAAGTCAGCAAAGCCACATCCTGCGCCCAAAGCTCTTTTTTCTGACTGACCGCGTAGGAATAAAAGGAAGACAGATAATCCTGCACATAAATCTGCCCCCGGTTCACCCCCATTCGCTGCAGCGCCTGCACAATCACTTCGTTTAACGCTTCCGTAAGGTACCGAACAGTAACCATTACCTGCAGGGTTGTATTTTCTGTCAGCAGCTTCAGACCGGAAATGCACAATTCCAGATAAGCAGCCAGGATTTCGTCCGGCTCAAAGACCATTCCGCCGCCCTCCAGCGGTTCCTGCCGCCGTATTTTCTCAAATACATGTGCAAACCGGATCCCCGTATCCGAGCCGGACATCCCGTCCCAGAGGCTCCAGCTTCCGTTCGCGTCTTTTCGGATCCCCGGTGCAATCTGCATAGAGGCTTCCTCATTTTGTCCTGCATTGCTTTTCGATGCGGGAGCGGAACCGGCAGAGAGTGTGCCGACATCATTCGCCTCAAGCGTCATCGGCTCCCTGACCGATGGATGCCAGTAGGTCACCTGCGTATAGTCCGAATTCAGATCAATTCCCAAAATCAGTTCATTTGTCGCGTGTACCATATACATCTCCTACACTAATGTAAACACTTCTTCCGCGAGGTATTCCAGCGTCAGCCACGAATCCAGCGTTTCCTGTTCCTTCGCTTCATCCCCCTCGCGCAGCGCGGCGCAGAACCGGTTCAGCAGTCCATACATTCCCCCGCCGGATTCCTCCTGATCTGCGCGCAGCGTCCATTTATCCGAGCGGACGACCGGCCCTTCCTTCTGGCCCACATCCGTTCCGGATACCGGATTCGGGCAATGCTCCTCAAAGATACATTCGATCTCCTCATCCGCGAACAAAGTAAATTCCCGCACGAAAATACCCTCAAAGCAGTTCGGCACAATCTCTTTTATAAAAGTGTTCTCTTCTTTCGTCCCTTTATACCGATATAAAATATATACCGTGCTTTTCGGGTTGCCTGCATATTCCGCGAACACGTGTCCCTCCATCTGCCATGGCTTCCGGAGTTCCCGGTCAAAGCGGCCAAAGAATGCGAACCGCATTCCCTTCGTATTGAATTCCTCCAGCATTTCCTCCGCATAGACCCGCTGCGTCTTCGTCAGGGATACGGCCCGCGCGTAATGCTGCAGCAGTGCCAGCCGGCAGACCTCCTCCTGCTCCTCCAGGCGGTCATTGCCGCTTTGACGGCGGTAGTCATTCTCGATGTATGCAAAAACCGGCTCCGCCACAGGAATGCCTTTAACAAAATATTCGTATGATTTCAGGTTCACATAGGCGCGGCACAGCTTTTTGCGGCCCATCTTTTTCCGGTAGGCCTCGAAAACCGGCTCGGAGCCCTGCGTGCCGGAGCGGGTGAAAAGCATCATCATCAGGATTTTTTCTTCCATCAGCATCGTGTCCAGGCCAAACTCACAGGCCGCACTCCACACCTGCTTCATGTCCTCCACCGGGCCTTCCCAGTAGAGCACAAGATAACGCAGCAGCTTGTCATCGTATTTTCCTTCCGAAAAGCACTGGTGACAGAGTGCCAGCAGCATCGCGTTTTCTCCGAACTCAAATTCCAGCACCATACGGCTGCAGATGCGCACCAGCTGAATCAGCGGGATATCCTCCGCGCCGTATCGGTTCAGAAGCTCAAACGCATCCGTACATCTGCTCTCTTCCGCGAGCAGGGTGATCAGCGCGGTCTTGTCAACCAGCACATATTCCTCCAGCGGAATCGTCTCGAGAAATTCCGGCAGGGAATCCTCGCGCGGATGCTCCATATAATAAGACAGCACATTCTGGCGCAGCTCATCCCGGAATCCGTCGGAGATCTCCCGCAGTGCGCATCCGGCCTGAAAGTACGGCAAAAGCCGGTCGTTCATCAGCTTTGCCTTCTGGCTTTCCACACAGAGGAAAACCACCAGTCCCGGATGCTCCGGCGCTTTTTTGGCACACCAGGCGAGCAGCTTTTCATCTTCAAAGACATGGGTGACGGCGCAAACCCTATGAGCCTCACAGCGATGTCCCGACTCATCAACCGCCAGAACCGCGCCATCCGGATCATAAATCGGGATCTGCGCTCTTCCATTTTTCAGATGCACCGTCTGCTCACCCGGAATCCGGGAGGAATGCACCACAATCTGACGAACCTGCGGGTCATCGCAGGTAATCTCATACGTGAACAGCAGCCGGATCAGCTTTTTCGCAAGCGCCTCCGTCAACATACCCTCCCGCAGAAAACAGCTGTAAAGAACCGCCAGATCCGAAGAAAGATGCAGCGCTTCCAGCTGCTCCATCACAAACCGTTCCATCGCGGGACGGTAATTGAGCCAGGTCTGCGGATCGTGTTCGCGATTGTCAGCAATGCTGCGGTAAATCGCTGCCCGCTTGCGGTAATCCAGGGAGGTGTCATATGGAAAATACATACGGATAATCTGAGGAAGCTCACGAAATTCCGAGCACTCCATGGTCTGCATATAAGCCTCATACAGGCCATTCATGCGCAGGCCGTTTTCCACTCCTTTTTCATACCATTCAAAATATTCCCGCTCCTTCTTTTCCCCGCGGATCAGGATCTGACAGATTGCCCTCACCAGATCCTCAGACGGATACATCCGGCAGCCATCCGAGAGCGCCTCATAAAGCCGACGGTCAAATCCCGTATGGTGCATGGCAAGGTTCGCCGTCTGACGAAGAATTTCCGCAGTCAGCACCTTCTCCCGGCATGCAAAGCGAAGCAAATGAAGCTCAAACTCGCCCAGATGACGCATCAGGAACGGGTTGCCCTTCAGTGCCTGCCAGGCTTCTACATAAAGAATTCTGCTGCGGCAGCCGCTTTGAAACTGCGCAGCCACGGCCTCATAGCGCGCTTCCGGATCATTCAGATAGCTCTCCTGCAGATAGAGAAGAATCCACTGCAGCTGCCAGCTCTCCTGGTTGCGGTAAAACTGCCGGACAACCTCCTCCTCCACACGGTCTACATAAGACGCCTCCCGGTAAAAAAAGGTAGTAATATACAGATAAAAGCAATAGCGTTCCTGAGTGTCAAGACGCTCCTTTTGCGCCTCCACCTGCTCCAAAAGCTTTTTCGCCCGATGCTTTTTATCATCCGCGTAATACATCTGCACCAGCAGCAGATCCGCGAACGGATCGTCTCCCCCCGCGCGCCGGTAGCTGTTCAGCACACTGACCGAATTCTCAATCCAGGTCGGCAGATTCATCTTTTGCAGCCGGAATTCAACATACAGATTCTCCAGCTTTTTCGTCATAATCCGGCGAATCCGCGCCTGGCGGTCCCTGGGATAAAGCGGCTTCTTTTTCGCGGTCATCTCAATCTGCAGAGTCTGGCTGCCTGTGCTTAAGGTCAGCCGTGCAAAATTGTTCCCCGCATGCATCAGGTTCGTGTCAAGGATCAGATTCAGATCAAAGGTGCTGCCCGCAAACTCATCCGTTGTAAAGGATGCCCGCTCCGGGCGCACAAAAAGAGCATCCGAGCTCACTGAGATGGTCCGAAAGCCCCACGTATTTTTCCGAAGGTGCAGCGTGACCTGCTCCGGCTCCCCGATCTCGCCATAATCCCACGCAAAGCAAAGGTTCCCTGTGGCTTCGTCCGATGGCAGAGACGCATCCGGCATCTGCCCGGCAGAATATCCGTCGACATCCTGTGTCGCCTCCTGCTTTGCAGAATTACCGGTGTCCAATGTCAGCTCCTGCTTTGCAGAATCTCCGGTATCCAATGCCGTCTCCTGCTTTGCAGAATCTCCGGCATTCAATACCGTCTCCTGCTTTACGGAATTGTCGGCATCCGACGCCGCTTTCTCCGCAGCTGAATCAATCGCGGCCGCTCCGCTTTCACCCGCTGCCAAAACCAGGCGCGGATTCTCCGTCCCTGCAAGCTTCAGGACCACCGGCTCCTTCCATCCCGCTCCGGTCAGAAATTCCTCCATCGCAGAGAGACTCTGCCAGGTGCGCTCCCTGCCCTGACCGGTCACATTCGAAGAAAGCAATCCCTCATAGAGACTGAGAAGCTCCGCCCTCTCCTTCAGCAAATTTGAAAATCCCGGCGTCAGAAAATAGCGATACGCTTTCCGGTAATCCGCCCTCGCCAGTCTGACAAACTCCTCCAGGTCCGCAAATGGGAGCTCCTCGGCTTCCGGTGCGGCTGCAATGCTTACCGTATAAGGAATCTCATATTCTCCATGGTCACTGCAAACGACAATTTTCCCCCCGCAGTCCGAGCCCTTTTTCAGGCCGCTGCAGTCAAACTGACAGTGAATCTCATTCGAAATGCCATGAAACTCGACCGGATCGCAGATCATCCGCGCATCCGAAGGGTAGAGAAACCCGTGCACCCGCTCCCCGGCCATGCCCTCCACAAAGAACTTCCCATGGAGCACATCCCCGGAAGCGCCCTTCAGGCTAAGCTCCTCCGGCCGAAGCACCAGACGCATCTGCTCATATTCAAATATTCCATTCAATAACTGTTCAATTCTTCTTTTCAATCGATCCACCCATTTCAGGGACAGCCCTGTCATTATAAATTCATCCCGCAGCAAATTTCGCTGCGCCACCTCATCCGATATTAAAAATCTGCGCTTTTACAGTATATCACCGAATCCTCTTATCACGCAACTATTCATTCAAATATTTTCTCCACGAAATGCCGTGCATTCGCTCCTCCGACCGCGCGGCGCAGGCAGGGGTATGCCATCACACATTCGCAGGATGGCTCCTGCGAGGCGTTCTAATTTGGCCTTGCACTCCACGTTGATCCGGATTATACTGGGATTTATCAAAATGCGGACGTATGAAGAATAAAACGATTCATTTTTATGAACACTATACCTATTATAGCTAATTTATGATATCATACGATGCGGCCTGCATCCCGCATCAAATATCAATGCGGGATATGATATGGAATGAGGAGGACACACATGAGTGACACGTTAAAGCAATTCAAAGATTATCTCCACACTATGCGCCAGTACGATCATGTTCTGACGCTGCTCTACTGGGATCTATCAACCGCGGCTCCGGAAAAAGGCGTCGAGGCACGCATGCGCGCAATCAACTATTTTTCGACAGAAGCCTTTCGGCTTTCTACCGCAGACGAATATGGAAAAATGCTGCATGAACTTTCCCAGCCGGCTCAGTTCGATTCCCTTGACCCGGCAATGCAGCTTACCGTAAAGCGCAATCTGCGCGACTACGAGCGCTTCAAACGGATTCCGGAGGACTTCTACACCGCCTACACAGAGGCAAAGACCCGCTCGGAGCGCATCTGGGAAAAAGCAAAGCGCAATTCCGATTTTTCCGAATTTTCGCCGTATCTGGAAAAAGTGATTTCCATGACAAAGGAATATGTACACTATATGGAACCGGACCAGGATCCCTATGAAGTGCTGTTGGACCTGTACGAAGAGGGAATGGACAGTGCAACCATTGACCGCGTGTTCGAGGAGCTCAAGGAAGGGCTGCTTCCTTTGCTTGGCAAAATTGAGGCAGCCGGGCGTCCGAACCTGTCCGCACTCGAGGGACACTATGACATTGCCGCGCAGAAGGAGGTTCAGTCCATGCTGCTCGACTACATCGGATTTGACGCGGATGCCGGCACCACAGCGGAAAGCGAGCACCCATTTACGACGGACCTGTGCATCGGCGATGTACGTGTGACCAACCATTACAACGAAGATGACCCGATCTCCGCGATGTTCAGTGCCATCCACGAGGGCGGGCACGCGATCTTCGGGCAGAATATTGATCCCGCATATGAGGATACTGCCGTCGAACAGGTAAACATGATGGGGCTTCATGAGAGCCAGTCCCGCTTTTTCGAAAACATTCTCGGCCGCCGCAGAAGCTTCTGGGAGCCGATCTATGACAAGCTGAGCAGTCTGCTTCCGCAGTTCAAACAGATTCCGCTGGACACCTTCTGCCGCGCCATCAATGACGTGCACCCGAGCATGATCCGCACCGAAGCGGATGAGGTGACCTACTGCCTGCACATCATTCTGCGCTATGAAATGGAAAAAGCCATCTTCCGCGACAACGTACCGGTCGACGACCTGCCTGCGCTCTGGAATGACAAGATGGAAGAGCTGCTTGGCATTCGCCCGCAGAACGATGCAGAGGGAATCCTTCAGGATATGCACTGGTCCGATGGCTCCTTCGGCTATTTCCCGTCCTACCTGCTCGGCTCGATGTATGACGGTATGTTCCTTGAAGCGCTGGAGAAAGAGCTGGGGGATGTCGATGAAATCCTCTCGGACGGCCGCATTCGCGATATCACTGCATGGTTAAATGAGAACATCCATCGCAATGGCAGCTTCTACAACTCCTCCGAGGTACTTCAGCGCGTTTGCGGACAGAAGCTGACCGCCCGGCCATTGCTGGATTACTTCAATAAAAAATACGCGAAGCTATACGGGTTTGACCGGTAATACGGATATTCGGCGTGATTCCTTCTCACGCCGATTTTTTTTGCTCTCTGTCCATCAGGCAATGGTACTATATTATTTCAGCCTTTGCCCATTTAGCGGCGCTATTGTGTACTTTTGTAACTTATATGTGTACATTTTTCATTTTTAAAATTTTTTCAATTTTTTCAAAAAAAATGCTTGCATTTTTCAAGGGTCCGGGTTATAATACTCAAGCATGGTTCCTTGGTCAAGCGGTTAAGACGCCGCCCTCTCACGGCGGAAACAGGGGTTCGATTCCCCTAGGGACTATTTTTTCTTGCCCAAATATCTGTATTTCATTCTGGCAGTAATCGCCAGCGCTCTCCATTTGCCAGCGATGCGAGATAGAGGAAGCAGCCAAACGATAAAAACAGGGAATGTTATGCGCAAAGAACTTTTGGAACAGCTTCAAAAAATCACAGATGAGGAGCAGCGCATCCTTGACGGTGAAAAATATGTAGACCGCGGCCTTTATGCGTCAGACGGAAATGATTTTACCGTTGACAGTGCGAAGATACTCGAAGAGGGACAGCTGATTGCCGTGCGGACACATACCCGCTTTGTGCATTTTCCGCTGCATCGCCACAATTACATCGAAGCACTCTATGTCTGTGAGGGAGAGTTGACCAACGTCATCAATGAGAAGCAGGTCGTCATCCGCAAGGGCGAGCTGCTGTTTTTGAACCAGTTCACACGGCATGAAATCCTTCCGGCGGGCGAAAATGACATCGCGATCAACTTTATCATGCTTCCGGAATTCTTTGATGTGGCCTACACCATGACCGGCAGGAATAACGTCCTAGAGGATTTTCTTGCTAATATTCTGCGCCGCAATGAGGAGCGCGGGGAGTACCTGCATTTCAAGGTGGCGGACAATCTGCAGATTCAGAACCTTCTGGAAAATATGATCTACTCTCTGGTAACCGGACAGAATGACGAGAGCCGCATCAATCAGACGACGATGGGGCTGATTTTCATGTATCTGGTCGATTCGATCCAGTGTGTGGAGATGCGTCTTCCCGACCAGTATGAGAACATGATTTCCATGACGACGCTGAACTACATTGAGCAAAAATACCGCACCGCCACTCTCACCGAGCTCAGTGAGCAGCTGCATCTGCCTCTGCATGTGCTCAGCCGCCTGATCAAAAAATGCACCGGCCACAACTTTAAGGAACTCCTGCAGCGAAAGCGCCTGAATAAATCCGTGCAGCTGCTCTGCGATACCGACCTGTCCGTCAACGACATCATCGCCTCGGTGGGCTATGAAAACAACAGCTATTTTCACCGCGTATTCAAGGAGCGCTACCACATGACACCGCGCGCGTTCCGTGTCAAGAACCGGGAAACCGGGCAGGTGAGATTGTAGCTCCTGCTCTCACAGAAAATACTGTTCCGCCATGCGCTCACTGAAAATACCGTTCTGTCATGCATTCACAGAAAATATTGTTCTGTCAGTTTTCTCAGGCAATACAGCCACGTCCGTTCTTTTACCGCTCCGGCAGTCAATATGGATGTGACCGCATACTCCTCTCCATCCACCAGATAGTGCACCAGCCCAACCTGTGTGCCGTCCTGCACCGGAGCCTCCAGCGTCCGGAGCATCTCCATCCGAATCTCAATCTCCTCCTCCGCGCGCATCAATACCGGTGTTGGATCCGGTTCATCAAGTACCGTCGTCACCGATTCCTGCTGCCCGTTCGTGACAGCAATGTCCTCCGTCCGCACATCTAAGTTCGCCTCTGAGGCAGTCAAATTCGTAATATCGCGCAGTTCGAATGCCGATAATCCGTAATTCATCAGTTTTTTCGTATCGGACCATTTATACCCCTTATTGTTCGGCCAGCCGCAGGCCAGAAGCGCCACGATCAGCAGCTTCCCATCGCGTTCGAGCGCACCCACGTAGCAGTAACCGGCCTGGGCGGTGTAGCCGGTCTTGCCGGAGAGCGCGCCGTCCATCAGATTCAGAAATGCGTTGTGATTCGTACAGCTGTACGTGCGGGTGCCGGAGAGATTGGTGAACGTATAAGAGGCCGTGCGGGTCACGGCCAGAAATTCCTCCTTCTGGGGCGACGTCCTCAGGCAATAGCGCATGACCAGCGCCAGGTCATGCGCAGTTGTATGATGCACCCCATTTTCATCCTCCGCATCCAGACCATTCGGCGTGATATACCAGGTCTGTGTACAGCCGATTTCCACAGCCTTCTCATTCATCAGAGCGGCAAAATCCTCAACACTGCCAGCAACCGCCTCCGCGACACAGACAGCCGTATCATTGTGTGATTCAAGCATCAGGGAATACAGCAGATCGCTCAGATAAAATGTATCGCCCTCCACCATACCAAGCTTCACCTGCGGCTGCGCGGACGCATTCCCGGAGACCGTGCAGATGATATCCGTGCCATCTGCCATCGCTTCCAGCGCCAGGATGCAGGTCATGATTTTCGTCGTGCTCGCCATCGGAAGCGGCGTATCACCATCCTTATCATAGAGAACACGCCCGCTGCCGCCATCCATCAGGACCGCGCTGCGGGCGTACAATTCAAGGTTCTCCGACGTCTCCGCACAGGCACACATCGGATAAAAAGCCATCATAACGCATAAAATCACAGATAAAACAGAGCCGATCGCGGACCCAGGCTGCGTCCTTGCGCGGCAGCACAGCTTCCCATGTAAAACAGAGCCGATCGCGGACCCGGGCTGCGTCTTTGCGCGGCAGCGCAACTTCATCATGACAAGGCTCTCCCTACACAATTGGTATAAACCATTCTATTCGGATGCGCATGAGGATATGTCTAAGAAGCGATTCCTCGTTCCTGCGCATAAACCTGCCTTGGAAATGTGACTCTCCTGCGCTTAAGCCCGCCTTGGAAATAGTACTCTCCTGCGCTTAAGCCTGCCTTAAAGATACACCTCCCCGCCAGTTCCCGTGCCAAAATACACAAAACCTCAGAAGTCCGCGTCGATTGCCCGTAAATAGCGCGCAAGCGCGTCCTGCCAGGTCGGCAGCGGCTCAAACCCGTTCGCCAACAGCTTACTCTTATCCAGGCGGGAATTAAACGGGCGTTTCGCCTTCGACTCGCCATACTCCGCCGTCGTCACCGGAAGCAGCGTCAGATGCTCTGCATCGTACTCGGTCCTCCCAAGTGCGGCCGCCTGGCGGAAAATCTCTGCTGCAAATTCATACCAGCTGATGTATCCGCCCTCATTCGTCGCGTGATAATAGCCATATTTTTCCGTCTCAATCATATCAACCAGGAGACGCGCCAGGTCATACGTATAGGTCGGTGTGCCGATCTGATCGTTCACCACCCGCAGCGTATCATGATTCTTTCCGATATTCAGCATCGTCCGGATGAAATTCTTTCCATTCACGCCAAACACCCACGCAATCCGCACAATGAAATACTTCTCCAATGTGCCCGACACCGCAAGCTCGCCCTCCAGCTTCGTCTGACCATAGACATTCAGCGGCTTGTACGCCTTGCAGTCCGGGTCCCACGGGGTCTCCCCCATCCCGTCAAACACATAATCCGTAGAAAGATACAGCATCTTTGCGCCCACCAGAGCGCACGCATCTGCAATATTCTGCGTACCGCCCGCATTGACCAGGCGCACCTTCGCCACCTTGTCATCATCCTCCGCCAGATCCACGGCCGTCCATGCCGCGCAGTGAACCACTGCATCCGGATGTACCTCAGACAAAATCTGCTTTACCGTTTCCGCGTCCGTGATATCCATCTGTACATACGGCATACCGGTCACCGCCGTGCCATCCGCGATCCCGCTATACTTCGGCGCAATATCCGAGCCGATTCCCTCATGGCCGCGCGCTGCCAGCTCATTCATCACATCATGTCCCAGCTGGCCGCCGACGCCAGTCACCAAAACCTTCATTCTGATCATTCCTCCATCTTTTTTCTATATCTGCCAGAAACCATATCCGGTTATCTGAACACCAACGACCGTAACTGTTCGAAGCAAATACAGGTATTGATCGTTATTCAGAGCTTCCGGCGGCAGGTCTGCACCCCGCTTCGCTTCTTTACTGCTTTGCTTCTTTGGTTCTGAACTGCTGCGGATATTGTAATATATGCGCCGCGCAGGTGTCAATCTTTTCTTCATCCGCCCCTGCGCATAGGAACCGGCAGCTGTCGCCCTGCCATCCAAAGCTTCCCGCCTCAGCCGCCGGACGCGTTTTTCGTTTCAATTTTCGTAAATACCTGCCGGGAAAATGCAGATATCGTGTAAATAACCAGCCCGGGCTCTTAGCGAATGATGTGCTAAGAAGCGCTAATCCCTGGCGAAAATATCCCTCGTATACACTTTCTCCTTCACATCATCCAGGCATGCGTCATAGCGGTTCGCAATTACCGCATCGCACTGTGCTTTAAATGCATTCAGGTCATTGACCACGACACTTCCGAAGAAAGTACTGCCATCCTCAAGTGTCGGCTCGTATATGATAACGGTCGCACCCTTCGCCTTGACGCGCTTCATCACCCCCTGGATGCTGCTCTGCCGGAAATTATCCGAATTGCTCTTCATCGTCAGCCGGTAAACGCCGATCACGCACTTCTTCTCCTCTGCGGCACTATAATCGCCACGATTATAATAATCATAATATCCGGCCTGCTTCAGCACACGATCCGCGATAAAATCTTTCCGTGTACGATTGCTCTCCACAATCGCCTCGATCAGATTCTCCGGCACATCCACATAATTTGCCAGAAGCTGCTTTGTATCCTTCGGCAGACAGTAGCCGCCATAGCCAAAGCTCGGGTTGTTATAGTGCGTGCCAATCCGCGGATCGAGGCAGACTCCTTTGATAATCTGCTCCGTATTCAGCCCCTTCATCTCCGCGTAGGTATCCAGCTCATTAAAATACGCGACACGCAGCGCCAGATAAGTATTCGCGAACAGCTTGACCGCCTCCGCCTCCGTAAATCCCATAAACAACGTATCAATGTCTTCCTTTATCGCTCCCTCAGAGAGCAGTCCTGCAAACGTGTGCGCTGCCTCCACAAGCCGCTCATCCTCCGGATCCGTGCCGACAATGATACGCGACGGATACAGATTATCATACAGTGCCTTCGACTCGCGTAAAAACTCCGGGCTGAACAGAATATTCCGGCTGCCGGTCTTTTCGCGGATCGACTGCGTATAACCCACCGGAATCGTTGATTTAATCACCATAATCGCGTCCGGATTGTACTCCATCACCAGGTCAATCACTGCTTCCACCGCGGACGTATCAAACTTCTGTGTGTGCGAATCATAATTCGTCGGAGCGCAGATTACTACAAATTCCGCACCCTCATAAGCCGACTTCGCATCCAGCGTAGCCGTCAGCTCCAATTCCTTCTCCGCCAGATATGTTTCAATGTAATCATCCTGAATCGGCGACCTTCTGTTATTGATCATCTCCACCTTCTCCGGCACGATGTCCACCGCTGTCACCTGATTCTTCTGCGCGAGCAGAACCGCAAGGCTCAGGCCCACATAGCCAGTGCCTGCAACTGCGATTTTTACATCACTCATATAATATATCTCTCCTCCTCAACTGATTCTTTCGTATTCCGCACGTGCACCCGCCTTCACAGATACAACTCATGCAAAACAATCTTAAAGTCAATCTTTTCGAACAAACAGCAAGTACTAACAGCTGCCTCTCATCCAAGGGTTGTCACAAATTCAAGTTCCCTCGCCTCGCCATTTATATAAACAATTTTATAAAGACTGGAGTCCTCTATATTGGCCCCTTCCAGCACAAATGGAAGATTCTCTGTCAGATACGAATTCGTTTTCTCAATCCACAGGTAAGTATATCCGCCCTCCTCTAGCATATCCGGGAGATCCGCTATCGTCATATCGTACTCCTCCAACCGGATAATACAACCAGATTTGGTAAACTTCCATGGATCGCTCTGATAATCACTCACCTGCGTATCCAGATAGTAAGATACTGCAGCCGTATACAAGTCAGCCGCATTTTGCCCGCCTGAAGAATACTGACAAATATAATACACACGATCCGAATCTTCAAGGATTGCATCGACCTGAGCAATTTTCACTTTGATATTCGACAGGTTTTCATATCCAGATATTTCCTCCTTGTCAAGGGCGGTCGCATTTGGAATGAATTTTCCATTTAATCCAAGTGCAAAAAACGCTGCTATTCCCAATACGACATACTGGCACAATTTTTCTTTCTTTTCTGAAGTCCTCTGCAGCAGCTGCACCAACAGCAAAACAAACAGAAAAATCGCGCAGACAGAAAAATATCTGGTGATCGAACGCACCGTCGTGCTCAGACTGTACTCAAACATAAATACATAAGAAAAAAACAGCACAACGGAGTAGCTAAACGTGACAAAACCCGCATATAGCATATAGACCTGCATTTTATCCTGCTGTCCGAAAATATCCCCCGTCAGCTTCATTAAAATCAGTAAAATAAAAACAAATGGCAAAAATCCGATTGTCCAGTTCGATTTTGATGCCAGAGCTGAACCCATGCATGCTGTCGCAAATGAGCCAAATGTCTTTATGACTTTCTCACCTGATATTTTCAGAGAATTCACAAACGCCGACAATTGTTCAGGCAGCCTGATACCTGCAATCATCCACGCCTGTTCCCCAGTGTCCGTATTAGCCGATACACTGATTTCTGTATCACCGTCAACAGAATCCCCCTCGTCAGCATCCCCGGCTTCAACATCCTCAGCCTCGGCTTCCTCTGCTTTTGCATCCGCACTCTCTGCACTTTCATCATTCACGACGGTTTCC
The DNA here is from genome assembly GCA_021199475.1 of Lachnospiraceae bacterium. Classification (GTDB taxonomy): domain Bacteria; phylum Bacillota; class Clostridia; order Lachnospirales; family Lachnospiraceae; genus Choladousia. Next base: position 52,951 of record JAJQHZ010000124.1, on the reverse strand, counting down.
TCTGCAATCGTTGCTGAAGCCTCATAAGGAGTCAATTTCATTACTGCCCCGATCAGAGCTGCGCTCACCAGAAGAATCAGCCCGCACAGAATTCCCGCGGTGATACGAGCACCTCGAATCCGGTCTTTTTTAATTGGCTGCTTATCCAGGATAAAGGCATGAATCAGCATAAACAGCAGTACAAATGCTGCCATCAACAGCCCCGTATAAGGCTTAATGAATGCAATCAGGATTAATCCTGATATTGCCGCAGCAAGATTGGTTTTTTTCGTACCTCGATTCACCCACCATCCGCAAAGACCGCCGGACCATGCCGCCAGAGGAACATCAACATACAGGCTTTTGATGCCATAAGAATACAGTGAAAACATTGACAAATAAATAATCACTACATAAACCGCTATTTTTTTCCAATCCTTCCATCCATAGGAGGAAAATGGGAGAAGGAATCCGATCCACACAAAAAGTATTTCCGCCGCGTACATTCCCTGCTCGCTGTAGCCGGTAAATTTTTGAAAAAACAGAATAAACAAACTGGTCACATACGAGTTTTCGGAGAGACTGAATCCGGACGTGATCCGATCCGCATCTTCCATGACACGAACCACTTTCGCCCAGTAATGAAATTCGTCTATATGCTGGATAAAATCATTGTATAAAAGCACAAGCGAAAGACAAAACCAGCAAATCAAAAAAACCGTTACTGGCGAAAATGTATTTTTCAGCTCTTTTTTTCCATTCTTCACCACGCGTATCAGCCACAGTACCACTCCGGCAGCAGAAAGAGCTAGAAGTATATAAATTCCAACCGTAAATGACCCGGCCACACCGCTGACAAAAAGGACAAGAAGACATCCCGCCGTTCCAAATAGGAATCCCTCGCCAATGTTTACTTTCATAAGACTCCGCATCAGCAGCGCCATACCAGCCAAAACCAAAAACGCAGCCAGCATCTGTAAAAAATACATCGTCACTCCTCCTTATTCCCTGATTTTACGAATCTCAGCTTTCCTTACCTGAAAAACCTTACCTGCAAATCACAGACACAAACATCCGTATGATCCAATCTTTTGATTATTTTCCTTTCCGGAACGCCCAGAATTTATTCAGAATAAAATTCAGCGGTACACTGATGATCAGGTTAAAGATCGGGGCAATCAGCTTGGAGACCCCCAGCATCTGCACCCAAAGAATGGACAAGATGCTGTTCAGGAAAATGCCCGTAAAGCCATATGAGATATAGGTTTTCAAAAGTGCCTGCGGCCAGGGCACCTGATCATTATCCGCCTTAAAAACATATTTTCGGTTCCAGTAAAAGGACCACAAAACGCTGATCAGAAACCCAATAAACTGCGCCACCAGATAATCGAAATTCGGTATCAAAGCATAGTTCTGCAATAGCAGAAGCGATATCAGATAAATCACATAAGAAACAACCGTATTGCTCAATCCGACGACTCCGAACTTCACAAATTGAATAATACTGTCCCAGTTATTCTCTAGTAGCCTGATCCGAAATACCTTGACCCCGAAAAAATAAATCATCTTTTCAAGAAAATTCCAGCCTGCTCTCAGGAATTTCTCCATGGTTCATTCCCCGTTTCTCCTATTCCTGCACATTTGTTCTTTCTGCAGATAAACATTGTCCTGTCATTTATCCATACTTCTAATGCATTCGCCGACGAAATCACCAGAGATTCGAATCCCACTTAAGAGCAAGACCCGCTCACTGTTATCCAAGAAACTCTTCGATCTGCCGGTCCATCACTGCCACAATATCTCCGCCTTCAAAATACGCCTTCGACCACTCGACAATCTTCTCCATGGCAGTCTCCACATTCCACCGCGGTGTCCAGCCAAAAATCCGCTTGATTTTTGAGCAGTCCAGCTTCAGGAAGCTCGCTTCGTGCGGACCGCCGTCATAGCGGTCGATCCATTTCACCTTCGCGTCAGTTCGCCCATTCCACTTTTTACAGAACAATGTCACCAGATTTCCCGTCGTCCAGCAATCCGTCTCGTCAGGCCCCACGTTGTAATTACCGGCGAATTTCGGATCCTCATACTGTGCCTTCACAATCATCAGATAAGCGGCTATCGGCTCCAGCACATGCTGATATGGTCTGGTAGAAAACGGAGTGCGCACAATGATATCGTTTCCCGCCTGTGCGGCGCGGATGCAGTCCGGTATGATCCGGTCTGCGGCAAAATCCCCGCCTCCGATCACATTGCCGGCCCTGGCCGTTGAAATCGCCGTATCTGAATCGCCAAAAAACGAATTCTTATAGCTGCCGGTCACCAGTTCTGAGCAGGATTTCGAATTCGAATACGGATCGTATCCGTTCAATTCCTCATTCTCACGGTACCCCCACTCCCATTCCCGGTTCCGATATACCTTGTCCGTCGTCACATTCAGGAACGAGCGCACACTTTTCGTCAGCCGGACGCACTCCAGCACATTGACCGTGCCCATCACATTGACATCATACGTATAGACCGGATTCTGGTAAGACTCACGCACCAGCGGCTGCGCCGCCATATGAATCACAATCTCCGGCTGCGTCTCCTCAAACACGCGCTTCAGATGCTCCAGATCCCGGACATCACCCACAATCGAGCGCACCGCCTCATCCAGATGGCAGAGCGCAAACAGGCTCGGATCCGTCGGCGGCTCCAGCGCATATCCCGTCACAGAAGCGCCCGCATTTGCCAGCAGCCGACACATCCAGGAGCCCTTAAAGCCGGTGTGGCCGGTAATCAAAATGCGTTTGTTTTTAAAAAAAGTCATATCCATTCTCATTATTTTCATTCCTTATCCTGAAAATTGATCCGCTCTTCCTCCACCACAAGCGGCCGATGCATCACTCTCTTATTAATACTCAGCACATATTCCCCAATCAGTCCGATAAAGAAAAGCTGCACTGCCCCCATCAGGAAGACGCCGATCAGAATCGGTGCTGTGCCAGCGTCAAACCGATCCCAGTAAACCAGCTTCATAATTAAATAAACGAATGCAACCAACATCGCCAGTATGGACATGACAAACCCGCTGATGGTCGCAATCCGCAGTCCAACCTTCGTATAAGACGTAAAGCTCAGCATCGCGGCATCATACAAAGTATACCAATTGTTGTGTGTCTTCCCGGCCGCACGCTTTTGCTGCTCATAGGGGATGTTCTTTCTCTTATAGCCAAGCTCCGCCACAATTCCACGCAAAAACGGAGTCGGGTCGTCCAGCTTACGAAGTACTTCAATAAAACCCTTGTCATACAATCCAAAGCCCGTAAAATGCTCAATCTGCTCGACATCGGACATCTTTTTGATCAGCTTGTAATAGCAGGTACGAAGAGAACGCATGATTCTGTTTTCTTTGCTGCTGGTTTTGATACCGGAAACGATCTTGTAGCCATTCTCCCATTCCTTTACAAAGACCGGAATGAGTTCCACCGGATCCTGGAAATCACAACACATCGTAATCGTACAGTCGCCGGTCGTCTGAAGCATTCCATAGTAAGGAGAATTGAACTGTCCGAAATTCTTTGCGTTAAAGATTTCTTTAATTTTCGGATTCCCTGCACAGATTTCACGCAGGTATTCTCTGGTTCGGTCAGTCGAGCAGTTATCAATAAACAAAAGCTCATAGTCATATTGCGCTAACTCTGACTCCAATATATGCACAACCGCCTCACTCATAGGTTTTACATTTTCTTCCTCATTATAGCAGGGAATCATCACACTGATTTTTTTCATTTGTTTCACCTTAACACGGATAATCCGAAGCCAAAATTTTTCCATTTTGCGCAGGGAATCGTTCCTAAGCGCCTGGCCCGGATAAACCGGAACGTAAATAATCCTTCAAATTCATCTGCTTACACTGCAGTAATCCGCATACAAGCTTCTGAAATAGTCAAATGCATACGCAACCTCTTCGGTTTCCATATCATGAATCAGTTCCAGTCCATTTTCCGTGAGCAATACTGCTGTCAGAGACTGACTGGTCTGCTTCTTGTCCTTGCGCATGGCATCGAGCACCTGCTCCTGCGGCACATCCAGAAGCTCCGGATTGATATCAATCACCTTCAGTAAAACGTTTTCGCTGCCGGTTACGAGCTCTGCGGAAAGGAGCTGGCGTTTCAGCGAAATGCTGTCTGCCATGATCATACCAATGGCCACAGCCGTCCCATGCGGAATCTCATAATTGGTCACGACCTCAATCGCATGACCAAAGGTGTGCGCAAAATTCAGCTTAATCCGCTCGCCCCGGTCGAACTCGTCCACCTCGATAAAGGACTTTTTGAACAAAAGACTGCTTTCCACATAGCGGTTCACGCAGCCGGATTCCCTGACGAGAAGTCCGTCCATATCCTCTGTAATCTGTGCCAGGCGGTCTTCGCCCGCCATGATATTGAATTTCACGACCTCGCACAAACCGCTTTTGTAATCCCGCTCCGTGAGTGTTTTGAAAAAAGCAGAGCAAATATGCAGTTGATCCGGGGGATAGAAGGTTCCCAGAAGGTTTTTATACTTTTTATAATTCAATGAAGTCTTTCCGCCGATGCAGCTGTCACACGAAGCCAGCAGCGTCGTCGGCACAAATATCCAGCGAATCCCGCGGTAAAGAATATTTGCCACGAACCCCGTAATGTCCTGAATAATCCCTCCGCCGACAGAGACCAGCTGCGCATTCCGCTTTGCCGGGATTTCCGTCATCTTTTCACAGATATCCAGCGCCGTCTGGATGACCTTATTCTGCTCGGTCGCCTCAATCAGAATCAACCGATTGGCAGGAATCGCCTGAAAATGCTCCTGATACAGGTCATAAACCTTCTGATCAATCACAAATTCCGTGTTTTCCTCCTGTGAAAGTACCTCCAGGAAGTCCAGATTCTGCTCAATTTTCACTTCATAATCCTTGAATTTCGAATGAATGATCATTTTGACGTATATCCTCCATCTACCGCAATCAGTTGTCCCGTCAGATACGTATTGCTTTCGCTGACCAGATAGCAGACTGCGTTTGCGATTTCCTCCGGCTGTGCCATACGGCCCATCGGAATCTCTTTCGAAATTTCCTCAATCTGCTCCGGGGTATTATTTTTGCTCGTCAGCTCCGTCAAAGTAAAGCCCGGGCAAACTGTATTGACCAGAATGTTATACTCCGCAAGCTCCACCGCAAGCGTCTTCGTAATCCCATGAATTCCATGCTTCGTCGCACTGTAAACCACCCGGCCGCGCTTGGAAACGACACTCCAGATCGAGCCAATGTTTACGATTCTTCCATAATGATTCTCTTTCATTGCGGGCACAAATCCGCGCAGAAGTTTCATCGGCGCAATCAGATTCGTCTTCATGGCGCGTTCAATCTCGTCATCAGTAATCTGATCGATATCGTTAATGTCATTAATGCCGGCATCGTTGACAATCACATCAAAGGTGATCCCCCGATTCTCCCGCACATACTGATCAATGGATTCCGCTGACAGCAGGTTCAGCTCCTGCCTTGTCGGAGTGAACACCTCATACCCTTCCTGACGCAGCTGCGTGGCAATTGCTTTTCCGATTCCCCTGCTTCCTCCCGTTACCAGTGCTTTTCTGCTCATTTCATTTCCTCTCACTTAGTTTTATTCAATACCGTAAACGGTATGGTATGCCCGCTCCCACTCTCCCCTTTCTTTCAAAAGAAAAGCAATCACGTCGCGCACTGCCCCGTATCCGCCTTTGATGTCTGACACATAATCCGCAATCCGGACAATTTCCTCACAGGAATCACATGGACATCCGACAAACCCCGCCAGAGACATCGGATGCAGATCATTCAGGTCATCACCGATGTAGCCGATATTTTCTTTTGAAAGCCGGTGCTCGTCCATAAATTGCTTCAGAAACCGGTACTTGTCCTTCACATTCTGGCACAAATATTCGACGCTCATTTCCGTCATCCGCCGGGTCGTAGCCCGGCACTCACTCCCGGTCAGCACCATAATCTCAATCCCGACCTGATGAGCCGTAAAAAATCCCGCCGCGTCCTTCGTACAGAATTTTTTTGTCTCATTGCCATTTTCATCATAATAAATGCCGCCGTCGGTCATCGTGCCGTCCACATCGATCACCAGCAGCTTTATTGATTCCCATCTGCCCACTTTCCAGGCTTCTCCTTCCTCTCATCCAACTGATTCTGCGTATTCCCGCTTCCGCTCAACGCGAATCACATCTGGGTGACACAGCACATCGTTTCTCCGCAAAAATTATCATAAAGCGTTTCTCTTAAAGCCTCTATTTTTGCCAGCTCTCCTTCACTGCACGATACTCCTCCTGCGGCAGGAACGGCGCCATCTCGTCAATCGACGGAGAAATGATTTTCCCATCCGGAAGAACCTTTGATGATGATTTCGGTGCAAAATTCTGTTCGGGGTCCACAAATGCCTCACAGATGACTGCGCCTTCCGTCTCCAGCACTTGCTGCAGTATTCCGTCCGCCTCACTCTCCGTATGAATTGCAAAATACGGAATATCAAAAGCAGCCGCCACCTTCTCAAAATCCGGAATTGCGACGCCGCTCTCATTGTTCACACCCACAAGCGGCTCCCCGAAATTATTTCTCTGTGTCTGGCGAATCGAATGATAGCCTTTGTTATTATAAATGAAAATCTTCATGTTCAGCCCGTAATAACGGACCGTCGGCAGCTCCTGCAGATTCATCATGATGCTGCCGTCGCCTTCCAGGCAGATCACCCGCTTCCCTCCAAGCGCCACCGCTGCTCCGAGTGCGGCAGGCAGGCCATAGCCCATTGCCGCACAGCCGGAATTGCAGAAATACCGCTGCCCCTGTTTGATCCCGCTGACCTGAATCGGCATAACGCAGGAGCTGCCATTACTGGAAACAATGGTGTCCTCCGCGTCGAGATGCTCAAACATCTTTTCCGTAAATACATATGGGTTGATTGCCCCATCTGCATGGTGATACGATGCCGGAACCACCGGATATTTTTCTCTCACATCCTGACACCAGCGCAGCCAGCGGTCATGCTCCTTCGGCCTGTCATAATCACAGGAAACCAGGCCTTCCAGCACATCCTTCACATCCGCGCAGATGGCCCAGTCCGGTTCATAGGTCGGCTTGTGAAGCTCTGCCTCGCAGATATCCACCATAACCTTGTATGCGTTTGACGCAAAATCACCTTTGTTATACCCTACCATGCGAACGTTCATACGGCAGCCCAGTGTAAGCAGCAGGTCACACTGCTGCACCGCAAAATTCGCCGCCCGTGTCCCGAGCGTACCTGGCACCCCCATAAAACACGGATGATCGCCTGAGAGCGTATCATTGGCCGCCCAGGCAGTCACCACCGGGATGTTCAGTTTCTCTACCAGCTGCAGAAATGTTTCCTCTGATTTGCTGTATCGGATGCTGCTTCCCGCGAGCAGAAGCGGAGCCTTTGCCGCCTTGATTTTCTCCATCAGCCGAGCGGCGTCGCCGGATGTAAACTCTGGTTTTCTCTCACCGTATTCCTGCTCCGGGACAAAATGTACCATCTTATCCACGTCGACCCGGGCACCCTGGATATCCAGCGGGATGTCCAGCCAGACCGGACCTCCCTTTCCTTTTTTACAAAGGTAGAGTGCTTTTTCCAGATGATACGATACCATATACGGGTCCGTTACCATCACAGCATATTTCGTCATGTGCTGCACGGTATCCGCAATGTTAAATTCCTGATCCCCCAGCTGGCGCAGATTCAGATCCGGACAACTCCAGATCGTCATCTCCCGCTTCACCTGGCCCGAGAGAATCAGCATCGGAATCGAATCCAGCCAGCTTCCCAGAACTCCCGTCAGAGCGTTCGTCCCGCCCGGACCGCTCGTCACACACAGACAAGCAAGATTCCCGGTCAGACGCGAATACGCTTCTGCGGCAATCGCGCAGGCCTGCTCATGATGGTTAAAAATGCTGGTCAGCCCTTCCTTATGGCCGAGCGCGTCATTCAGATGCATTGCGCCGCCGCCCGTCACCGTAAAATTATGCCGGATCCCCTGTTCCACCAGAAAATCCGCAATGTAATTTGCTATTTTTTTCTTCATGGTTCTTCCCTCACCCATTCAATCGTCTCTCGGATTCCTTCCTGAAACGTATACTGCGGCTCAAACCCGGTGTCCTCACGCAGCGCGGAAATATCCGCGCACAAATACATCACCTGCTTCGGCGCATAAGGAATCTCTCCTATGCCCAGCGGAAGTGCCGTATCAATCTCATCCCGCATCCATTCTATATAATCCAGAAGCGGACGTGCCTTTCCACTGCCCAGGCAATAGATTCTTCCGTTCTTCCCCTTCTTGCCCAATAAATACAAGGCAGCCGCGGCGTCCTTCGAATACAGATAATCCCACTGCTGTTCCCCTTTTGTCAGCGCCGGTTTTTCTCCTGCAAGAAGCTTCTGAATCGTCGCCATGATCATGGTCTTTTCCCCGTCATTGGGACCATACACGCTCAGAATTCGCGTCCAGACATGGCGGATTCCTTTCTGCTCACACAGAATCCGGCTCATCTGCCCGGCACACAGCTTCGCAATTCCATAGCCGTTTTCCGGGAACGCCGGCGTATCTTCCCGAAGGTCACCCTCCACCCGGCCATACTCCGCCTGCGAGCCTGCCCCGACAAACACGGTGCAGCCAAGCTGCGCGGCCGCCTCCACCGCATCAAGCGTATATTGAATGTTCTTCAGCTGACCCGGCATATTATTTCTGGCGTTGCCAAACGTACCGTCCCATCCGAAATGATAAAACGCGTCATACGTCCCCTCTGCAAGTGACGGCAGACGGTTCAGCTCGTCCAGACTGCACTCCACCACACGCAAATAAGGCGACTTCGGCAGATTCCCGATTCGCTTTGAGCCGCGCCGGCACACAGCCAGCACTTCAATTTCCCGGTCAATCAGACATTGCGCCAGAGCAGTGCCCACCGCACCGGTTGGACCGGTAATTACTGCGCGCTTCATAGTATGGCCGTCCTTTCTTTATTATAATGTGACCTGTCCGAAGAATCGTGCGCTTGCGGACTTTTCTTGACGGGTCAGTGACAGAATCACCAAATTATGAAGCATTATGATAATACTGCGAATTGCTCCGTGTCTTATTTTTTATCATCATATGGCTGCTCCATTGATATCCTCCACCACGTCATACGCCGAATACGTGATAAAATGAATCTTCATATTCTCCCGGAGTTCCGTAATCCTTTTTTTCATATGATAATTCAGGTGCAATGCTTCCCTTTTAACAAATGAATATTCCATCGCGGGGTTGCAGTAATTGTCCTCTTTATCCGAATAGCCGTCAAACCCGGCACAATACACTTCATCGATTTTCAGCATCCGGAAGAATTTCAACAGCATCAGGAAGGAATTATCCGTAATCCTCTCTTCGTTTTCCAACAGCGGCGCCCGGTTCATTACGAAGTCAAACTGACCGTTGCGGCACTCCACATTGCTGGTCGCCAGAAGCTTTACATTCTGATTTTTCTCCTGTTTCAGAGATAAAACCATATCGTGATAACGCTTTCCGTTTGTCACAAACACGCAATCCACATCCATAAACTCAGGAATGTAATTGATGGATATCACATAAGGCCTGTTTTTTTCGCAAAACTGTTTCACCGCTTTTTGCTGCAAAAGAATATTTTTTCCCGGACCGACAGTCAAAACGGTCCGTCCGCTCAATTCCTCTCTGAAAGCCTCTTTCGCATCCGCGTCATTCCCCTCGCCGGACAGATAGTCGTCATAAAGCTTTTCCGCGACGAGCTTATCATACAGCAGCTTCTTCTCCTCCGGCTCAATCTGCGCCAGCAGCGCGTCAATCTTCGAGACGGAAAGATTCTTCTTCGCCTCCAGATACGTCACATAATTCGGATGGCAATTATTCCGTCCGCACAGGTAAAAGAACGTCTTATAGCCCCACGGAGAGGTCTCATAAAAATCCATCACACTCTCTTTAATGGCTTCCAGCATCGGATCAATCCGATAGTGCCCGCCGAACCTGTCATTCAGCCGCATCCCCAGAAGCTCGAGCGGCGCATTCCCGGCGCTTTTGCCCATGCCGTAAAGCGTACCGTCTACGACAATATCATGCCGCGCCTCCTTTCCGAGAAATGCCAGCGCATTCGCATAGGCAAGCTGGAAATTGTTGTGCGCATGAAAACCAATCTGCACCTCCGGGCACACCTGACGATCCAGAATCTCATAATAATGCAGCAGATCCTCCGGGTGAAGAAGCCCGTACGTATCCACCATCGACACCGCATACGGCTTCACATCATTCACCAGATCCGCCAGTGCGGACAGCTCTTCATCGTTATAGCTCGTAATCGACACCAACTGGGCAAACACCCGATATCCCAGCGCCTTCACCTGACGGCAGAACTCCATCGCCGGCACCATCAGATGCTTTTTAAAAATCACCCGGATCCCGTCCAGGAAGCAATCCTCGCAGGGCTGCAGATTCTTAATCCCACATGTACCATAATCAATCATGCCGACGACCATCGCCTGTTTTTTATCCAGTGATCCAAAAATCTGATTCACGCAGGCCGTATCCGGCATAATGCTCCGGTCAATATCAAATGGCCGCCGCTCATCCAGGAATCCAATCTCAATAATATCGACCCCCGCATCCGTCAGACGCTCAAACACAGAAATCAGGTTCTTCTGCCCAAACTTCCAGTCATTCACATATCCGCCGTCCCTGAGGGTACAATCCAACAATTTAATTGTGCCCATGGCACCTCCATATTCTCTTACTATTCTTACTATATCGAAACATCTGCCTGAGCCAATTCTCCACTTTAAGATCCGGCTCATCAACAATCACTATAAGTCATCTGCCCATAGAATCACTTAGCAGTAGCTTCCTCTTCCATCATCCGGCCGCATCGCGCATGCATAACCCATTCATTACTCAATAGCAGCACGAATGGTTTTCGCCATATAGTCGATCTTTTCGTCCGTCATGCCCGGGTACACGCCCACCCAGAATGTATCGCGCATAATGCGGTCCGTGTTCTCCAGCGAGCCGACAATCCGGTATCCCTCCCCTGTCGCGCGCATCTCATCAAAGCAGGGATGCTTCGTCAGATTCCCGGCAAACAACATCCGCGTCTGCACGCCCTTGCTCTCCACATAACGCACCACTGCATTCCGGTCAACGCCCTCTTTACAGGTAATCAGGAAACCGAACCAGCTCGGATCTGAATTCTCACAGGGCACCGGCAAGATCAGCTTCTCCTCCGTACCGGCAAGCTTCTCCTTCAGACGGGCGAAATTCGCTTTTCTTCTCTCTACAAAGGACGGGAACTTCTCAAGCTGCGCGCAGCCAATGGCCGCCTGCATATCCGTCGCCTTTAAATTGTATCCAAAATGAGAATAAACATACTTATGATCATACCCGAGCGGCAGCTCACCATACTGCCGGTCAAAGCGATGGCCACACAGATTGTCCCGGCCGGACGGGCACACGCAGTCCCGGCCCCAGTCACGGAAGGAGCGGATAATCTTATTCAGCAGCGCGTTATCCGTATAGACCGCGCCACCCTCGCCCATCGTCATATGGTGCGGCGGATAAAAGCTCGAGGTACCGATATCGCCAATCGTACCAGTCGCCTTCGTCTCTCCATCGATCGTGTAACGGGAGCCCAGCGCATCGCAATTATCCTCCACCAGCCACAGATTGTGCCGGTCGCAGAACGCCTTCACCGCCCCCAGATCAAACGGATTGCCCAGCGTATGTGCAATCATCACGGCCTTCGTTTTCTCCGAATATGCCTCCTCCAGCTTCGTCACATCGATATTGTACTGCGGAATCGTCACATCCACAAACACCGGCACCGCACCATACTGGATCACCGGAGCCACCGTCGTCGGGAACCCCGCAGCCACCGTGATAATCTCATCGCCGCGCCGCACTCTTCTCTCCCCCAGCAGCGGGGAAGTCAGCGCCATAAACGCACAGAGATTCGCCGATGAACCCGAATTCACCAGCGAGCAATACTTCACATTCAGATATTCCGCCAGCTGCTTCTCAAACTGCACCGTATAACGGCCGGACGTCAGCCAGAACTCCAGCGAGCTGTCCACCAGATTCACCATCTCATTATGATCATACACTCTGGACGCATACGGAATCCGGTCTCCCTCCTCAAACGGCTTCGCCTGATTGTGGAAGGTATCGCAGTACTCCGCCACCATATTTAAAATCTGTTCTCTCGCCTGCTGCTCCGTCTGGTTCTCAAACATTCCTGTAGTCCTTTCCAACTGCTTTTCACTTTCACATGCTTGCTTTTTTACATTTATAGCTTGCTTTTTTTACATTTATAGTTTCGATCATCTGCCCACCCAAAAACACTGCTGAAATCATCCTATCCCTTCAGCGTATCAAGTCAGTCCATCCACTTCTTCCAGGGTGCCTGCCCGCTGCTCCAGAGATTCTCCAGAATGTCCTTCTCTCTCCTGGTATCCATGCACTGCCAGTAGCCCGTGTGAGAATACGACATCAGCTCGCCGCTTTCCGCCAGCCGCTGCAGAGGCTGCTTCTCGAAGACCGTATCATCTCCCTCGATGTAGTCAAAAATCTCAGGATTCAGCACCATGTACCCGGCATTGATCGGAGATCCGTCCAACACGCTCTTTTCCCGAAACGAATGCACCTCATTGTCGCCGCCAATGTCTAAGATTCCTTTTTGCTGCTCCAGAAACACGGATGTCAACGTCGCTATTTTACCGTGAGACTGATGAAATGCAAGCAGTTTATGGATATCCACATCACACACACCGTCTCCGTAAGTCATCATAAACGGCTCATTTCCAATATAAGGCTGCACACGTTTGATCCGGCCGCCTGTCATCGTAGTAAGCCCCGTATCCACCACCGTCACCTTCCACGGCTCTGAGTGTTGGTTATGAACAATCATTTTATTGCCCTGTGTAAAATCAAACGTAATATCCGACGTATGTAAAAAGTAGTCCGCAAACCACTCCTTAATGACATGCTGTTTGTATCCTGCACAGATTACGAACTCGTTAAATCCATAATAGGAATATTCCTTCATAATATGCCAGAGAATCGGCATCCCGCCAATCTCAATCATCGGCTTGGGCTTGTACCCGGATTCTTCTGAAAATCTGGTGCCAAAACCGCCGGCTAGTATCACCGTTTTCATCTTTCCCTTTCCTCCCTGATGTTAACCCTCTGCTAAAGCGCAGTAAACAAACTCCGATCCGAATAAATATATGATACTCTGTCAGATGTTTTTTGTCTCAAAGGCCAGCCTCTTCTAATTTTGTTACGGCCTCCAGATAATAATCATTACATATATACACCCATGAATCACCATACTGAGTATAATTGGCGTCAATGTATTCTAGTGCAGCTGCATCGTAAACCTTTATATCATATCCCCAGACCGTCAAATCCTTATTCAACAAAACAACCCTTGGCAAATCCTTTTCCACTTCTGATAAAATGTAAGCTTCAAATGCTTCCGATCCCCACGGACAAATCAACCCACTATATACAGAAGCCCTGTCCGCCTGCATCAAGATATCATTGGAAAGAGTAAAATTCCATACACCTTCGTCCTCATCTGTTGTTGCCGCTATCTGCAAAGAAGTAGTACTGGTATTCTCTTTAAATTCTAAGCTGTCAAAGCTCCCTAAATCACTCGTATATGCACCGATCACGATAATCACCGGCAATATGAACACTGCCTGATGCCAGAATTCCCAAATATCATTCCTTGCTTCTCTATAAATGGTGCAAACTGCGCCAGCCGCGCAAAAGCAAAGAATTTCCTCACAATGTGTACCATGATAACCAAAATATTCGCGGATTCCACATGCCAATGTGAACAATACCAAGGTTACCCCAAATAATCGCTTTCTTTTATAAAAAACCCAGATAACAAACAGAATAGCCAGCAATAGAACGATGAGCTGTACAGCCACAGCATAAGTAAATCCTTCGTCGGGAAACAGAAGGCTCTGCAAAGTCTGTGAAAACATGGCCGGAAGATTCAAAAAAGATCCAACAATGCTTCCTCCAAGCCCATCCTCTAAATATTGCGGATAAATCGTTCTGTTAATCACGTAAGCTGAATAATAAAACAAATATAAAGTTCCCGTAACCTTCAAATATATAAAATAAATCAACCAGGGAATACCCACCCAGACTGCAAGAGGCATGTACCTTTTAAAAAAGTTTTTTAAAAAACTATCAATTTTATTTCTTTTTTCCCATGCCCATACAATCTCCTGAGCAAAAACGCACAGTCCAATGAAAAACAGAGGATAAATCGCAATAAAAAGCGCTCCAAAAGACAAAATCACAGATAATGAAATCAACGCACAGCTTTTCCAATCAAGTTCACGCAAATTGGTAAACTTAATAAACTCCAGAAATAAAAGCATCAACCCGATTCCGGCAATATTTTCAGACAAAATTGTCGTACCATATTGGTAAGTCCCTATAATTGACAAAAACATAATCGGATATAGAATCAGAACCTTTCCCGCTACATATACTCGATATCTTTTATACATAAAAGTCCACATAAATGCGAAGAAAACATAATAATAAATACGCTGAAGCGTAATTGTACGTGCACCAAGAAGCTCAAATAAAGCACTGATATAATAACCTGTCGGCATGTGCTGCGAAAAATAGTCTTTGTACAGTAAAAACCCTTTCACAATGCTTTTACCACCCAGCATCATATCTTCCTCATCGCTGATAAAGTATTCCGCATTCAGAAATTTCAGCTGCATCAAAAAAAGCAAAAGAAAAAGGCAAATACAAATCAGAACACATGTAATTTTATCATGCTGACGATTGCAAACCGTTTCCTTATTCTCCAACTTTCCTGTCATCACTGTTTTCCTCATTTTCGCCTCTTTCCCTGTCTTCGCTTTCAACATCAGATTCCGGCATCTTATCATAATCCATATGTCTGACATGATACTGAATATCCTCCAGCAGCCGCCGGTTCTTTGCAATAACATCTGCCTGCAATCCAATCACAAACGTCATAAAGCCCATCATCAGCAGAAGGCTGCAAAGGATTAAAGACTGCGTATGCCCCGTCCCCTGTCCGACAGAGACGAAGAATAAATACCGGATTCCAAGAATCAGACCGCATAAAAACGGAATAACCGAGATAATCGAAAATGTCTTCATCGGAGAATACATAATATAAGCTCTGATAATCGTAAGCATTGATTTTTTGATATAGCTTCCCATACTGCTAAACAGTCTGGACGGTCTCAGCTCCGCATTGGTTCGGATCGGCACAGAGGTCTGTGCAATTTTCTGCCGTCCTGCCTGCACAATTGTCTCCAATGTATACGTGTACTCATTCATCACGTTCAGGCGCATCGCCGCATCCCTGCTGAACGCACGAAATCCGCTCGGAGCATCCGGGATATCTGAATTTGAAGCTTTCTGAACCACCCAGCTTCCCAAATGCTGCAGTTTTTTCTTCAATGGTGAAAAATGCTCTGTCTGATCAATCGGTCGTTCTCCGATCACAATATCCGATTTCCCGTCTAAAATCGGGCGCACCAGCTTCTCGATGTCCTCACCGGCATACTGATTGTCCGCATCCGTATTCACGATAATATCCGCACCGTTGCGAAGGCACGCGTCCAGTCCGGCCATAAAACCATAAGCCAGACCTTTGTTTCGCTTAAAGTTCACAACATAATTCACGCCCCACTCCCGGGCAACCTTAACCGTATCATCCTTGCTGCCGTCATTAATAATTAAATACTCAATCTTATCAATCCCATCTATATGTCGCGGCAAATCGTTCAATGCGATCTCCAATGTTTCCGCCTCATTATAACAGGGTATCTGAATAATCAGCTTCATTTGTATTAATTCTCCTTTACTCTTAGCTCTATTCTATCTGGCTGACTGCAACAGATTCGGACATCCCCCCCCTTTTTACCTTTTTATCAAATCATACACCTTTCTTTCCAAATAGGCCAGTTGATAGCAAACTCTATAAAACCAAATCTGAGCCTTATTTGCTCCAAGATATTCCTTTAGATAAAGATAAAAGCTGTCATAAAAGTTTACAAAAGCTTTCGCTTTCGATTGATACTGTTTTCGGATACTCTGAGAATGCAGATGATCATATCGTTCTCCAGTCAGAACAAGAGTCCGATAACCATTGGTCTTCATTCGTTTTCCGAGAATGATCTCCTCACAATAAAGAAAGGTTCTCTCATCAAATCCGCCAACCTTACTCCAGGCTGCTGCAGGCATAGCAAAAAAGGAGCCTTCCACCACTCCCACTTCTTCTATGGAAGTGTTTTTCAGCAGCTTTCTCTTAATCAATAATTTATCTATATTAAACCAAACCAAAAACAATTCTTCAATCATTCCCCAGTAGCCGGGCTGATTCCAGACATTATAACCCTGGTTTACAATGGGGGCAATGACACCCGCATCCTGGTTCTTCTCCAGAGCCTCTAGCATACGGACAGCCACCATTTCTTCAAAAAAGACATCCGGATTCGCCACAAAGACAACTTCAGGATTGCACATTTCGATGGCAAACCTTATCCCGAAATTATTTCCTTTTGCATATCCGCCATTTTCCTGCGTTTGAATCAAAATAATTCGGTCATTTGCTACTTCGAACTCCTTTAATCGATCATAAGAATCGTCCGAAGAACAGTTATCGACCAGAATGATTTTTTCAAAAACCTGATAGTCCTTAATCTTTTTGCAAAGCGTCAGGGTCGTCTCGGAATCATTATAATTCAGAATAACCAGAACCGCCTTTGTTTCCATGCTGCCACGTTCCTCTCCATACTGCGCAAATCATAGTCTAATTACTCATTTTCCGAACTATCCTGATACAAACGTTCAACCACTTCCACCATCCGGTCCCATGAGTACCTGTAAGCCTCTTTCTGGATGTTTTCCTGAAATCCATCTGCTTTTTTCTCATTAAAAAAGCGCACAACCGCATCCGCAAGCTGTCCTTCATTCCGAGGCTCCACGACGTAACCCGTCTTTCCGTCCTCTACCACCTCAGGCAAACCACCAACATTCGTAACAACCACCGGTTTTTCAAACCCATAGGCAATCTGGACGATTCCACTCTGCGTAGCTGATTCATACGGCAATACAACCAGATCACAGGCGGCAAAGAACTTCTCTACTTCATTATCCGGAATGTATCCATCAAAAATGCTGACATTCTTTTCAACCTGATTTTCCTGAATCATTTGAAGATATTTTTCTTTATCGCCATCAAAATCTCCCACTATAAACAGTCTCGCCCCCGGAACCTTCTCGACAATTTCAGGAAGCGCCTTAATGATATGGCTCAGGCCTTTATACTCTCTGACAAACCCAAAGAAAAGAAGGATTTTCTCTTCAGAAGCAATCGAAAGCAGATCTCTCCCCTCTGATTTTGTCAGATTCTTCAGTTTAAACGCGTTATAAGTAGGATGAACCGTCTGGCAATAACGGGCATCTCTCTTTATAGTCTGTAAATCATCGGAATCCATCCCCGACTGCGTGATAAAGCAGTCTCCATTCTTCAACACCAGCCTCGTCAGGGCTTTATCCATTGGAAATCGTTCATGCGGAAACACATTATGGCAGACAAACAGAATTTTTGTCTTCTTTCCCAACACCTTTTCCATGATCCAGTAGCATGGTGCAAAATAAGGATGCCACCATTGAACAATCACCAGATCTGGTTTCTTTTTTCTTATTTTCCTGGCAACTGCAATGCAGTTAAAGGGATTCGCGGTGTGAATCAGGTATTCCGTATTCTCCAATTTAAATGCATCATTACTGAAATCCTTTTGTTCCTTTTTAAAAAGGATCTTCGGATACTGCATTTTATAAGAAATCATCTCCACATGGTATTTATTTCTCAGTGCTCTGCACAGCAATGCCGTGTAGTGAGCAATTCCTCCCTTATAAGGATAAACCGGTCCAATCATCACAATTTCTTTTAGATGTTCCTGTTTCATCTCACAATCTTCCATTTCTTTATCTGTTTTAAGCCAAAAGCCAGCGTTCTCCATCTAAGCCGAATGCCGGACTTTCCTGACCAAATACAAAAGCAAAACCAGATTTAAAAAACCAAGTAACAATGTGTAAGCGATCATCAGGCCAGTCATTCCCCAAAGTCCAAGACATGCACGCCCGAAGAACAGCAATACCAAACTGACAACGGAACACAATACCATCATAAATGTCTGCTGCCTTATCAGAACGAATAAAAGATTCATTAAATTCAGGACTGCAATACAGCCGCCGCTCGCCAGCATAATGAGCACCTCATTTTTATAATTTTCCAGAGAAACACCATAAATCCATCCCAAAAGCTTTCGTCCGATAACGTTCGCAAAGACCATCCCAAAAAGGACAACCCCCGTAATATATAAAATACACTTTGCTATGAGCTTCAGCAATTTGTTCCGTTCCCGTTCACTCCATAATACCGACAGCCTCCGGAGCAGCGGATTAAAGATAAACGTACTCATCAGGCTGACTGCAAAAATAACCATAAAGATAATATTAAAGCAGGTCTGTTCCTCCTCTGACACCACTGAGTCTATAATATATTTGGGTGCATTTCCTATATACATAAGAAGAAACGTAATTAATGCAACCGGAAGACATTCCAACAGTAAATCACGCACGGTCCCCGTCCCGCTCCCGCTGCTTCTAAAATATACGATTTCCTCCGGCAGCCGGTTCAAAGCGAAGGACAGCACTGCAGAAGTCATCACTGATACCAAAAGCGTCAGCAATACATTCTCTGTGAGACAATAGACCACAAAAAACTCTATAATATATACTATATTTCGAACGGACAGAATCCGCATGCCGATGTCCAGACGGTTTAGCTGCTGCATCCGGCCGTGACGAACATCTTCCATCGTCTCAATGCCCTTAAAAGCACAAACCAGCAAAATGCAGGCTGACTTTTCCGTCGTGTACTGATCAAAAACAGTTCCCCGGACAAGATACAGGACACTGAACAGCGCCATTAACAGTACCGTTACATTTCGTGCCCGTGCATAAGTTTCGTAGCTGTATTTTTCTTTAACATCCGAAACCTGAAAATTGCGAATTCCATATTTTCCAACGGTCATAGCCAGATTTGCAATTGAATATGAAATTGCGATAATGCTGGACGCCGTAAAGTCATTGTTGCGTGTCAGCACCATCATCAAAAGCATTGACTGAAAAGAAGTTGTTGTTGTGGCAAGAATATTCCACACAACCGCCTGTCTCTCTACGTTTTTATCATTCAGGAAAAACCTGCGCAGCAACCTGCCCACTCCTCTCCGTGCCACGTAAATACAAATATAACCGTATCCCGAAGCTTAGCACCGCACCTTTAAAAGCTCTGCATTTCCGATTAGAGAACAACGCCCAATGTCGGCCGGAATAAACAAACATTCTCCTTTTGCAAAATCAACCGACCTGTCGAACATATCCGACAGTATACCATTTCCATCCATGCAAAGCAAGACTTGAAACGATTCTTCTCTGACCGAAAAAGAAAACTCCTTTCTCACACGAACTTTTTCCACCTCAAAATACTGACATCTGCAAATAAGTTCGCGGGAACACCCCGGGTAATAATGCACCAGTCTGGATTTTTGCCGGATATCCGGCGCCACGCTCCTGTCCATCACATCCACAGCCTTCTCAAAATGAAGCGGCCTGGGATTCCCGTATTGATCCAACCGGTTATAATCAAATACCCGGTAGGTTACATTCGAGCTCTCCTGAATCTCCGCAATCAAAGTGCCCGCGCCAATTCCATGCACGGTTCCGGCCGGGACATAATACACATCTCCCTTTTTCACCTTCACCTTCTGAAGATGCTTATCCAGAGTTCCTTCCGCGATTGCCTTCTCCAGGATTTCCGCCGTCACCGGATGCGCAAAACCGTAAATCAGGCCGGCGTCCCTGGCCGCATCCATCACATACCACAGCTCCGTTTTCCCATTCTGCCCTTCATGCAGTCTCGCATACTCATCATCCGGGTGTACCTGAATCGACAGATCTTCCTTTGCATCAATGAACTTCACCAGAATCGGCAGCTCTTTTTTTTCGCCGACCTTTGTTCCAAGGTATTCCGGGTGAACCTTCAGCACTTCCGAAAGCGTCCTGCCTGCAAACGCGCCCTCTGCCACAATGCTTGGACCATCCGGGTGAACCGAGCATTCCCACGTCTCGGCCAACGGCGTCAGACCACACTTTTTCCCAAACTCGTCCCGAAGCCGGGTACCTCCCCAGATATAATCCTTCCCCGCCGGTATTAATTTCATTATTTCCATGACGGGCCTCCCGCACTACTCCTCTTCCAGCGAATATTTTTTCTTATCAGCGACACTGATGTTTTCACCAATTTGAACTTCAACTATATCCAGATTCGTCTCCGCCAGTATCATATGCCTGCAGCCGGCTGCAACCGTGACAACATCCCCGGTTCTTAATATCTGTTCCATCCCATCTACGACCGCCTTGCCGGTGCCGGAAACGACCGTCCACACTTCCTCCCGGTAATCATGGCTGTGGTAGGTCATCCGCTCTCCGGCTCTCATCGAAAGCTTTACTGTCATCGAGCCGGACTGGACATCCATCACCGTGTAGGTTCCCCAGGACTTTTCCGCGTACATGGCATCTGCGCTGACCTGCTCCACATAAGGCTTCATATAGCCGCTCCGCTCTTTATCCGAAACCAGAATACCATCCCCGCTGGCGGCAATCACCATATCCTTACATCCCATACAGATAATCGGAATATTGAGTTCATTGACAATATGCGTATTCTCA
This sequence comes from Lachnospiraceae bacterium, assembly GCA_021199475.1. Classification (GTDB taxonomy): domain Bacteria; phylum Bacillota; class Clostridia; order Lachnospirales; family Lachnospiraceae; genus Choladousia. Next base: position 32,089 of record JAJQHZ010000124.1, on the reverse strand, counting down.
CAGGCATCATCCATCACTGCCCTGCCCTTGATCGAATCCGCCATAACCTCCGCCATCATATTCCAGGTACCAACATCCTTCCAGTCACCATGATAGCGCACTACCTGAATCGAAGACTCTTTTTCCACAACCGCATAATCAAAGCTGATCTTTGTCAGTGTCTCATACTTTGCATATAAATCGCGATAATCCGTAAATGAAAACAGGCTATGCGCTTTTTCTATCAGGTACCCAAGGCGAAACGCAAAAACACCGGCATTCCAAAGAGCATTCCGCTCCAAATACTTCTGTGCAGTCTCCCTGTCCGGTTTTTCTTTAAATTCTTTTACTCTGCTGATTCTCTCACTGCTCTCCGGGATAATATACCCGTATTTTTCGCTCGGATACGTCGGTTCAATCCCCATCAGGGTGAGATTTGCCTGATTCCGCTGCACAATTTCTCCCAGCTCCTCAACGCAACTGTAATAGCTGTCATCCACATAAGGATCTACCGGGCAAACTGCTACGCTCTCCTCTTCGGAAACGCCCAGTTCATCGTGCAGATACGCGGCAGCAAGCAGAATTGCCGGAAAGGTGTCCCTCCTGCACGGTTCCACGCACACGGATACCTTCTCCCCAAGCTGATTATGGATGGCGCTCGCCTGCGACTTACTGGTCGCAATCGTCACTTTGGCAGATGGGTCAACCGAAGCAATCTGGCGGTACACCCGCTGCACCATCGACTCATAATTCCCCGCATCGTCTTTAAAAAGCTTGATAAACTGCTTGCTTCGGATATCATTGGAAAGCGGCCAGAGCCGTTTGCCACTTCCGCCGGAAAGTAAAATAATATTCATAAGAACTTCCTTCTCATTTCATCCATATTTGAATTAATTTCTTATTGTAAAAACGAAGGTTACCTGTATCTGCAGATTATTTCATCCACTGTCTCCATCATCTCTTTTTCCACCGTTTTTGCCGTCTCCCGGTCCGCCGCGCTGACGGAAACATACACCTTCAGCTTCGGCTCCGTGCCGGAAGGACGCACGACCATCGAGCAGTCGTCCTCCAGGAAAAACTTTACCACATCCGACTTCGGAAGGCCGTCCAGTCCTTCCCCGTAATCCAGTATCTGTTTCACATTCTTAGCGCCAAACCGGATGACTTCATTTCGAAATTCAGCCATAATCATCCGCATCTTCTCAAAGCCGGCCGCACCCTCGAAGGTAAATGAATGAAGGGTATTCAGCGAATAACCGAACTCGTGATACAATTTCTTCAATTGTTCTGTCAGCGAAATCCCTCTTGTTTTATAATATGCAAACATCTCACAGATCAAAAACGCAGCATTTACCGCATCCTTATCGCGCACATAGGTTCCGCTCAAATAGCCATAGCTCTCCTCAAAGCCAAGTATATAAGAATCCGCCCTGCCCTGCGCTTCCAGCAGACCAATCTGTTCCCCAATATACTTAAAACCGGTCAGAACATTGACCGTTCGAACTCCATATTTCTCCGCAATCCGCTCCGCCATATCTGTAGTGACGATGGTTTTCACCAGAACCGGCTGCTCGGGCATCTTCCCGTGCCGTATCCGCTGGCTGCAGATATAATCAAGCAGCAGCATTCCCGTCTCATTGCCGGAAAGCAGGACGTAATTTCCCGCCTCATCCTTTACCGAAATCCCGACCCGGTCGCAGTCCGGATCCGTAGCCAACAAAAGATCCGCATCAACCTTTGCGGCATATTCCATGCCGAGCGCCATCGCTTCCCTGATCTCCGGATTCGGATACGGGCAGGTCGGAAAGTTCCCATCCGGCTGTTCCTGCTCTTTTACCACCGTAATATTCGTAAAGCCGCTTTCCTTCAGTGTGCGCAGCACCGGCTTCCGGCCTGTCCCATTCAAAGGCGAATAGACAATCGAAACATTCTTCTCCATCCTGTCTCCAAACAAAACCGACTGTCCTCTTACCTCCTCGACAAAAGCCGTATAAACCTCCTCCGAAATCAATGAAATTCTTCCGGAAATCACTCCTTCCGAATATTCCATCCTCTTGACATCATCAAAAATATCCAGGCTCTCGATCTCCGACAAAATCTCAGCAGCCGCCTCCGTGGTAATCTGGCAGCCGTCCTTCCCGTAAACCTTATACCCATTGTACTTCGCCGGATTATGAGAGGCCGTCACCATAATCCCCGCCGCGCAGGACAGCTTACGCACCGCGTAGGAAAGACACGGTGTCGGCATCAGTTCCTCATAAATCACCACACGAATCTCATTAGCAGCAAACACCCCCGATGCGGTCCGCGCAAACAGCTCTGATTTGATGCGGGAGTCCCGGCTCACCGCAATCTTCCAGGCTTCTTTCGGAAAATTTTTCTTCACATAATTCGCCAGTCCCTGAGAAGCCTTCGCCACAGTATATACATTCATCCGGTTCGTCCCGGCTCCAATCACTCCCCTTAAGCCTCCGGTACCAAACGCCAGATTCCGGTAAAAAGCATCCTCAATCTTCGCATCCTCCCCGGCAATCATCCGCAGCTCCGCCGAAAGATCCGCATCCTCATTTGCCAGCCGAAGCCACCGTTCATACTCCTGTCGGATTTGTTCTGTCATATCTGTAATCCTTTCCGCTTCTTCTACTGCCTGTTTTGCCCGGCAAAATACCGCCTTCGTAATCTATAATTCTCAGGCAGCTACTCTCGTTCCTTCAATCAATTTCTGCAGTCGCTTTCTCAAAAAGAACAGAGCAATCATCAAAACTCCTGTGGCAGAAAAAATCACCAGCGTCACATAGACCTCTGTCGGCTCGTATTTGAATTCGATTATAACGTTTTCTCCTGCGGGCACAAGCACACCGCGCATGAGGTAGTTCACCGTCTCAATCCCGACTTCCTCCCCATTCACATATGCATGCCAGCCGGACTGATCATAATCATTCAGCGAGAGATAGCGGTCATACGCGGTATTGCATGAAATTTTCACATAATCATCTGAATACTCAAGCACCTCAACGGATTCTCCATCTTCGAGCGGCTGATCATACCCTTCTATGCCGGTATCCTCTGTCACATGGATCGTATTCGCCTCGTAGTCCTCCGCCATCGCATTTAAAACCTCCTCATCCGATCCATAAACCAGAACCGTTTCGATCAGCTCCGCCTTATCCGCATACTCCGACAGCTCTCCTACTACAAGAGAATCCTCTCCCTCATAGACCACAGTAACCTCATCCGAATTATAAATCAGATCCATGATAAGACTTCCTGAATGCGTCTCCCCATTTACTGTAATTGTCTCCTCCTCACGGTCCGCAATCCAAAGCGTGAACGTCTCACCGTCCGTATCCTCAATAGACACTTCTACAATATAATTGCCTGCACCTGCCTGCTCCTCTGTATCAAGCGAAAAGCAAACAGACCCATTGTCTACCAGTCTTGAAATCGGCAAACTGGAGTGAGCGACCATTTCTCCTGTTTCGCTGTCATAAAGAGTCATCACAATGGTTTTATCACTGTCCGGTGCCGTGGTATAGGTCGCAAATACAAGCTGTATCGCATCTGGAAGTCCCTCTTCTCCCACAGAAATTTCCTGCCGGATAACCGTTCCATTTTCAATGACTCCTAATGTATGTTTTTCCTCCGAATAGGATGCAATCGTCGTCTTTTCCCCGACAGCAGAGCCGTAAACATATTTTATTCCCAGATATTTGAGTAACTCATAATTATCAATCTCATAAAATTCCACCCTGGTGCTCGAAGCATAACAATCCGCATCGATCATTTGATAATACGTCTCTATATCCCCGTTCGTCACAGTAAAGCAATGGCCCCTGATATCCGATAACCCATAGTAAGAAGGAGTGTTTGGAAATAACAGCCAGTTTCCCAGACCAACGACCCGCTCATTATCCTCTGTATTATCAGACATATACTGCACAGAATCCGTGGCCTCCGGAATCACATCTGCCTCTTTTGAAATCAGTGGAAAATACTCTTTCGCAAAGCTGGAACCATCAAACGCTACTACAGCGATCAGTACCGTTGCTGCGAGCCTCGTCTGCTTGCGCATAAGAGCGATCAGACAAACCGCGATAATCAGGACAATCCCCGCGGTATGCAGACAATCCTCAAGATTCGCAGACAATAATCCCTCTTTTTTCATATAAAAAGCAGAATACCCCAATATCACACCGCACCAGAGAACCGGAACCGTAAAGAGCCATTTTCGTTCCCGATAATACGGACGGTTCACGATAATATCATTCACACTGATTCCGGCCAGCACTGCCAAAGTAAACATCAGAAGAGTAATGACTCTCACCTTCAGCGATGTATTTACCAAAGGAAGAAGCTTGAAAAATGGAGTTAAATAGTCTGTAAAAATCAGGAGAAAGATCACTACGGATGCGAGCAGAAAAAACAGATTTTTTTTCTTTCCCTTTCTGTTTATCAGAGTAAACGGCAGCATCACAATCGGCAGCAAGCCAGCATATACCGTAGATTCAATGACATTCGCTGAGAACCCCTCTCTGATATTCGGAAACAGCATCGTTCTGAGATATTCCAAATCCAGTCTGGCCTCCGCATAGGACCCTCTGGATTCCGAATAGCCATTCGTTCCAACACTCCCCAGCAAACTATACGTATAAGGCAGGCTAAGAAGCGCTGCTAACAATATCCCAACTGCAAACAAAACCCCTACCAGAATGATCTTATGCCAGTCTTTCCAGTATCTTTTAATTGTAAAAATGACAATATATAATCCCGCAAGATATAAAAAATAAGCGGCGTACGTAGGCATCCCCGCAACCAGCATCACATAAACAGTCAATGAAATCAGCAGCACATATTTCACTTTTATTGTCTGAATCAGTTTTTCTATGGCATAAAAAAGCAAAGGTGCCAGAGCTGCTACCGTACTGTGTGCCCAGCCAAGCCAGACGACAAGGACAGCGGAAAAGGTGTAGACAATGCCTGCAATAGAAGCAGAAAATTTCTCCGTTCCAATCGCGCGCATAAACAGATACATCGAGAAAAACGCGCACAAATATTTTGCCAATACGATACATACAATGGCAATTTCCATTGGCAGCAGATAAAACCAGTTAAACGGATTCAAAAGATTCTCCACCGTTCCGGTGGGCATTCCCAATACAATTTTATTATTCCACAGGCTTAGAGAGTCATCACTATAATAAGTGTCATATATGGATGGATATTCACTGTCTGCGATATCCGAAGTCCATGGTCCATCTGTCTCGACTGACAAAGAGCTAAAAGGAACCGAGTTGTACATAAGACTTGAAAAAGAAAGCTTGTATTCCCCGAACAAACAGTCACTAAACAGAAACAGGGAAATCAAAATAATCCCCAGAATAAATCCCTTATTTTCACTTACTGCTCCTTTAAAATCAATCCTTTTTAATCGGTTCATCCTCTCACCTCTGCCTGGTTCCATTCCTGTAATTCAAAAAATGCGAATCGAAACTACTGGTCTTCCCCCACAAAATAGTAATCCGCTCTCTCCAGTGAGAAGTTTGGATTGTAAAATGGGTCTCCGGATGCTAACACTTCACTCCACCGCTCTTGAAACAGAGCAACCTCTCCCTCATACCGAAGCTTCTCCTCCCCGGTCTTTTCGCGGTCGAGACCCCGGGATTTCGACTCGTAATGGTACAGCTCCGAAAATGCGTTGAATACATTCAGATATCCTTTTTCGCGCAGCTTCAGGCAGAAGTCGACATCATTCAGGGCGACCGCCAGCTCCTCGGAAAAGCCATTCACCTCATCATATTTCTTCGCGGAAACCATCATGCAGGCCGCTGTGACCGCACTGAAATTCTGCGAGTAACACAGTTTCCCCATATAACCAAGGTTCTGTTTTTCTTCTCCGTAATGAATGTGCCCGGCTGTGTGATCGGCTCCCAGTCCAAGCACGATTCCCGCATGCTGAATCGATTCATCCGGAAAATACAGCTTGCTTCCCACCGCCCCAACGTCCTCACGCTGGGCATACATCAGAAGCTGCTCCATCCAGTCCGCCGATATCACTTCCGTGTCATTGTTCAGAAGCAGCAGGTATTCTCCATTCGCATAGCCTCTTCCAAAATTATTGATTGCAGAGTAATTGAAGCGATCCGGCCAGGTAACAACCCTGATTTTTTCATTTCTCTGAAGCTTTTTATAATAGGAAGCGGTATCGCTTTCTCTGCTGTTATTTTCGATCACAATAATCTCATAATTATCATAAGTCGATTTCGTCAGTATCGAATCGATGCATCTGGAGAGATCCTCCACATGATCCTTGTTCGGAATGAGGATGGAAATCTTCGGATGCCCCATGATTTTATAATTAATCTGGAAAATGGTCGGGAACGCCCTTGTGCTCAGAATCTCTGCCTCCAGCCCGACTCGTTCCAGATGAGAGTAAACTGCCCGCTTCGCTGCGTCAATCGCATAGGTCTTCGCATCAATATCCTGTGCAACCGACTGCGGATGAGAACGCCAGTAATACAAAATCTTCGGAATATGACAAATGCATTCCGCCGCTTCCGTGAGCCGTAAAATCAGATCGTGATCCTGGCTGCCGTCATATTCGCTCCGGAATCTTCCGGACCGTTCCAGAAGCTCCCGTTTAAACGAAGAAAAATGGCAGATATAATTGTTGGCCCTCAGATTGTCAATTGCAAAGTCCGGCTTGCAGTGTCTGGTGATAATGTCACTGATATTTTCGCCGCGGAACGTCGCCTCATCCGTATAAATGTAATCCGCTCCCTTTTCTGTAATCGCGCACATCGTCTCAAACAGAGCACACGGATGCAGGATGTCATCGTGGTCAAACAAGGAAATATAGCTGCCGGAAGCCATGTCGATACAGGCATTCGTATTCCCGGAAATGCCAAGATTCTTCTCTAATTTTTGGTAACGAATTCTGCCATCCTCCCCGGCGTATTCCCGGCAGATGGTCTCCACTTCTCTATGCTCTTCGTCGCTCCCGTCTGCCAGGCAAAGCTCCCAGTTCCCATACGTCTGCCACTGAACCGATTCGATCATTTCGCGCAGAAATGTCTCGTCTGTATTATAAAGAGGAACCAGAATGCTGAACCGTATGTTTGAAGAAAATTCAAACTCGCTCTGCCATCTGGAATTTTCCATCGTCTCCCGGAAAAAATCCCGCGGCGTCACATATTCCACCTTCTGCGTCAGCCCAATCGTCTCAAACTCCGGCTCGCCTTTGTCATATCCCCCGGTTCTATAGAGATTCACCGTATAGGCAAATCCATGGTCCTTCACACACTGAATCGCCCTGCCAATGAAATTCTTTGCAAACAGGTCACTGATCCATCGCAGCGGAAACGTAAGCTTCCAGGACAGGGAATTAGTCACTGCCTCGTACCGTTCCTTATAAAAGTCCGCCTCCCTGCGATATCGTTTGCTCTCTTCCGAGGACTTTTTCAGTTCTTCCTGACATTTCCGTGTCGTCTCGCGATACCGCTTTGCCTCCGCCGTTTTCTCCGCCAGCAGCCGCCTCTGAAGATTTGTTTCATTGTCCGTCAGCATTTCGCCGCCCTCACCTTCTGCCCTGTCCGCACATCTCTGACATCGGATTCGTCAAACTGGCTGCGCAGGCGAATGATTACCTCATACTCATGCCCGGGCTCCAGCACACAGTCATAAATATAGCAGAGAAATCCCGTATAGTAAAGAAAATGTTCATGAGGAAACGTAAACGCCACATCCAGCCGCTCCTCCTCATGGATCTCAAACTCAACAGCCCGACCCTCGCTGTCCGCCAAAACAATACTTTTCTGATACAGGTAATGGTCATTCCCGCGGACATACGCATACCCGCGAAGCTTATGATACCCATCCTGGTGCGTATTCTCATCCAGGCTCCACTGGATGTTTGTATTTTCCGTATGCGGTTCAAATTGTTCCAGCTGATGGCTGTCCAAAATATACAGCCAGTGCTTCGGGTTGCGGACAACATTCGTCCTGCCGCCCCATTTCACAAACCTTCTGCCATCCTTCGCAGTCGTCAGCATCCCAATCTCATACGGCATAAGATCCACGCGAAGGTCTGCTTTTCTCAATATGCACTCAAATCCAGCATATCGATACCGCTCATCCCCGCCAAAGCAGTCCACCACATCCTGCCGCTCCATCGGCAGCACCGGAGCTGACCAGGTTTTCCCGTAGGGGTCGCGGAAAACAAGGTAGCGTGACGGTGATACCGAAACATTCTCAGTTGGGCGTTTCTGGGAATCCCCGGTCGATGCCTCTTCTGCCGACAAATCCTCCACTTGACTCATCTCTTCCAGAAAGGACCAGCCAGTGATTCGGATATGATCTGCGACACTAACAGAATCGACATAAAAGAGTCCGCCTTCTTCCTCCTTCTCAATTCGAACGGGTTCAAGTCCATCAAAATATACCTTTAAAGCCAGTTGGGAAGACATTGTTTCCAAATTTCCATTCAGGAACGGTTCCTGCCCGCTTAAATCACGGAACTCTGAATACAGGTATGTGCGTTCCCGGCTCAATCGAATCAGTTTATTCTCGTCTAATGTATCAATGCCCCGGCTCAGCGACTCATGGTGGAAAGCAAATACATCATTTCTGATTACATTATAGTATCCATGCTCATGCAAAGAGAAGCAAAGCTTGATATCATTATATGAAACCGACAACTTTTCATCGAAACCGCCGATATCCCTGAATTTTCCAGCCGAAACCATCAGGCAGGCTGCTGTCACCGCGATGATGTCAGAATCGATCCGATTCCACGCAAAATAATATGGTGATTCATCATCGCACCCAACAAAGCGATGAGCCGGTCCGCTCCATTTGTTCTCAACCCCATCATGCTGAATAATCGTCGACTCCGGGTAAAACAGCTTAGCACCCACTGCCCCCACATGCTTTTGGGAAGCCTGCCCCAGCATCCGCTCCAGCCATTCCGGCTGAAAGAGTTCGATATCATCATTCAAGAACAGCAGATATTCTCCCTTTGCCCGTCTTGCTCCTAAATTGCACATTTTAGAAAAATTAAAGTCATAGCTCCCATACAAATAGGATGCGCCGCATGCGGATAAATACGCTTCAATCCTGCTGCGATTGTCTTCACTGCTCCCATTATCCACAACTATAATTTCAAAATTTTTATATCTGGTAAACTCATAAATGGAATCAATACACTGCCGCAGAATATCCGGATGATCCTTGGATGGTATAATAATACTCACCAAAGGATTCCCAACCACCTCATAAACCATTCGATACTGAGAAATCCCCGGGATGTACTCCAGATGAGCCGGAAGCGCATTCCTGCGAATATAATCCTCCTTCTCCCACTTTGCAGCCTCCGACGCGTAATTTTTGGAGGAAATCGCATACGCTACCGATTCTTTTCGCTCTCTCCAGTGATACAGGATCTTCGGAATATGACCCACACGCGTATGATCCGACCGTTCCATAAACCGCAGCATAAAATCATAGTCCTGACTTCCATTGTAAGCCGTCCGGAGCCCTCCGGTTTTTTTTACGATTGATGCCCGATATGCCGACAGATGGTTGGTATAATTCATGCACAAAAACAAATCCGGGGACCAGTCCGGCTTGAAAAACGGCATATGCCGGATTTTTCCATCCTCCGTAATCTTATCCTCATCCGTATAGATAAAATCCAGCTGTGGATTCTCATTCAGCTTTGCGGCTAACTCGTACAGCGCGTCCGGTGCTAACACGTCGTCGCAATCCATAAAAACAATAAACTCTCCATCCGATGCGGCTATACCGTCATTCGTAGCCACCGAAATGTTTCCATTTTCTGTACGGTAAATCACACGAACCTTCGCGTTTGCTTCATACTCCCGCAGAACCGGGACCACATTCTTCCACGAGGAATTGTCATCCACCAGAACCAGTTCAAAGTTTTCATAGGTCTGTCCCAGTACCGAATCAAAGCATTCCCGAAGCTGCTCTGTCACTGTGTTATAGACCGGAATCACCACTGAAAATCCCGGCCGATAAGAAAGCACTTTCTTTTTTCCGGGATGTTTGTCCTGATAGTGAATCCAGCGGTGATAGTTTCGTATATTCTGTCCATCTTCCAAATGATAGCCGGTACCTGTCACACGATTGTCCCAATTCCATACCTGCAGCTCATGATCTGCGCGCTCCACCTCAGCAGACGTCCATTCATGTGTGCTTAAATGATACAGATTCTTGATTTTTGTTATTTCCTCCTCCGTCGGGAAATGAATCAGCCGCTCCAGATGGCCAATTGCGCTCTCTGGCGAAGCATCTGTATCATATTTCACAGCAAAAGGCAGCCCCATTTTCACATAATCCAGGATGCCATCCAGCACATCCTTCTTTTCGTAACACCCGCAGCCATTTTCAAGATAGTTATTATCCTTATCCAAGCCGCCGGAAAACTCTCTTTTATTCTCGTTCACATCCGTCGCAGAAAAAAACAGCCTGTACAGAATCTCCGCCTGCCGTATTCCCGCCTGCAGCTCATAATTCTTATAAAAGTCGAAAAGAAACGTGTCGTAATGCAGTCCGTGAAGCTGCTTCCTGCTCTTAGGAGTATTTCGAATTCCCGCATAATAAAACATCTGCCGGCATTCACAATGGATTGCCGCTTTGCAGCGCTCAATCAACCGCTGGGCGGCTCCTTCCCATCCACAGTCAAAAACAGTCGTGTCTTCAGACAGAAATCCGGTTTTTGCAAAATACTCCTGAAGCGCCTCCCGTTCCTGCGCACACTGAGCCAAAAGTTCCTCCTGGGAATGATACTCCACATTATAGACAGCCAACAGCTCCTGCGTTTCCGCATCCAACTCTATAACAGAAGCCATCAGCAATGTTTTCTGCGATACAGACAGATACTCGACGTTCTCATATCCAAGGTTTTTGAAAATACGATATAAATAATATCCACCCTCAGAGAGGAAAAAAATCTTCTGTTCCGTATTCTTTACCTTTTCGGAAAACCAGCGGAACAGGGCAAGATACAGCGGTCCGCCGACCTCCACACCAAGATGGTGCCAGAATCCGCGTTCCTCATCATAAAGAATCCGATACAGCCCCCGGTCAATGTCAGAGCTCGCTGCATTCTCTATTTTGGATAAATCCGCTTCGCTTTGATAAGCAAAGGTTTTCACACCAGAGCGATCCGCGAAATCCGCATAGTCGCCATCCTCGTTCCCGCCTTTTTCCAGAAATCCGATATGAAGCATGTTCTCTGAGGATATCTCTTCTCTCTTGGCTGCAATCAGGAGCAGCTCATTAACAGAAGCAGCTGTGCGTTCATCCGCAAAGCTGTAAATGCCGCCAATCCCTGCAAAGCCATTTGCTTCCAATACTTCCATAACAAAAGATGTGGGAAGATACGTATCACAAACAGCAATCACACGTTTTCCCGCATTCCTGGCATATTGGAATATATCGAGCATTTCCCGATTGGCCGTCAGCGCATCACGCTCCATCTGAATTTCGTAATTTTTCACTTCATCCCAATCGACACCGAGCTCAGTATGCTCCGCCAGGACTTCATAAATCTCATCAATCTTCGCATGCTGATACTGACTCCGCGCGCAAATGCGTTTATCCGCTTCCTTCTGGCAGCTAAGACGAAGCTTCCGAAATCCATGAATTCCAAACTGTTTCCCCGTCAGTTCAAATATCGTCTCCGGCTCATTCACCTTTCGAAAGAGCAGAGTATCAAACACATCAAAAGATATCACTGATGCGCCGTCTATCCTGTCCTTTAATTTTCTTATCTTTGCAGTATCCATCACTCATTTCTCCCTAACAATTTATTCTTTAGCTTCCAGAGCCAGACATAGATGATGTCGCATATTTTTATCGGTAAACGGTTCTGATAACGGGTCACGCGCTGTTCTAATTCCTGTATTTTATGTTCCTGCTCTTCCACGCGCCTGTTCGCTTCACTGACAGCACCATCGCACTCAATCAGCTGCAGATCCTTATTATTTGCAAGCTTTATATAACTATCCAAATCCAGGCTCAAGCTGCCATTCTCCGCCTGCAGACGCGCATTTTCCTGCTGTAAGCGTTCGGTTTCACTCTTTAGCTGACTCCGTCCCGCCGCCAACTCCTCTTGCAAGCGTTCCGTTTCCCGCTGCAGATGAGCCTTTTCCGCCGCAAACTCTCCCTGCATGCGCTCCGTTTCCTGGTACATTTGCTCTCGTTCAGTGGCGAACTCACCCAGCAAACGTTCCCGCTCTGCAGCAAATTCCACCCGCAGGTTCTCCGTCTCCTGGCAGAGGCGAGCGCGTTCTGCAGCAAAATCCTCCTGCAGCCGCTGTATCTCCTGTTGCCGCATGGCCTGTTCGAAAGCTACCTGTCCATTTAGATTCACAATTTCCGCCTGTTTTTTCGCACAGGCTTCCTTCACCCTTTTTTCATACTCTTCTCCCGCTATAATGATATCCGCTTCAATCACAATCATTCCGCCATCCGGATCCGTCTCAACAATCGCCATCGGATCATTTGAAAGAAGCAGTCTGCCATTTTCAATTTCTACATTTTCGTTAAATGCAGGCTCCAGTTCCCTGCCTGACTGGCGAATCGAAAGATACTGCAGAATACAGCCCTGCAGCTCCACCGGATCAAAACGCAGGCGTTTGATATTGTCAGCATCTTTTATTGTATAATGTGCAAGATACTGCCCGGGAGCTACCATCTCAGAATGAAGTTCATACACGTTCCGTTCATTAAAATCTGAGCCATCATCATAATAAACATAGCTTTTTATACATGGTGTAACAAATGGTGTTTCAAATGCAAAATCATCTTTATAAGTATTTCCAAATGTTACAATAAATTGATAAATCTCTCCACATCTGCGTTCATTAAAATAATTAAGCAATATTGGAGAAGCCTGCAATACCTCTTTTTCATATTGTTCCGTACGACCGGTAATACAATAAGTCGCTTCTACGTTTAACAATGACAATCCACAAGCATTCGCGAAAGGAGCAAGATTCTCGTACCCCCAGAAATGAATATGTGTGTCATCCAAAAGCCCTATCTTCGTATAGTCAAAATGGTCAGCAAATGCTTTCAGCAAAATATCATTATGCGTAACATTAGGAATGGATGCATAAACCTTTCCTTCATCCTTCAAAATCTTCTTTACATTGCTCATTGCAAGTTCCGGATTTGAAAGATGTTCCAGTACATCGGCAAACAAGGCCACATCAAATTTAATATCTGAAAATTGCTCCACCCATGACAACGACAAGATATCATCACAGATACCATCCTCAGCATACTGTATTGCCTCTTCAAAGGCAGGACGATCATATTCGACAATATACACTTTGCAATTCAGTTTTTCTTTCATGTAGCGTGTCATCCTGCCCGCCGCACAGCCAAATTCCATGACTGTGCTTCCTGGCTGTATCTTTTTTAAAAGCGCCCCTGTCGATGTGCCCTCCGCCAAATCTATTTCAAAATCATATTTCGTCATATATTGTCCCTTTCATGTATGTTGCATACGCTCCCATGTGTCGGAAACTATATAGGTACTACTCAAAAGTTATTCAGTTCCGCATATGTCTTTGCAAAATAATGTCCGCAAACGCTTGCAACTTTATCTGGTCTCAACCGTGCAAGCATATTCCTTCCCTGTTCTTTCTTCGAATAACAAAGCCTATTGTTGCTTATCATCCCATTTATAATTTTATCATATTCCTCGTTGTTTTTATCTTCTGTTTCAAGATAAGAGTACTCCTGAAACGCCTGAATCAGTTCATCGCTTAATTTCCTGTAGGCACCATCGAACATACCATAATTTTCAATTTCGGAAAGCGGATATGTATTCGTTAACACCTGCTTCATTATGAATTTTCGAAATGTCGTGCTAAAATAAGAATTCATTTTTTTCAAAAGATGGAAATATTCTTCACCAAACGTATGATCCCAGTCCGCTAAAAACCAAGCTTCTATCTCCGGAATGGCATAGAGAAAGAAAATTGGCATACTGTCTTTCCCCAAAATAGATTGAATCTCCGTTTCTATTTCTGTTTTTCTCTTCTCAATTTTCTCATAATCTCTTCCATAACCATCAACCAAAAAATAATTATCATCCACATCATCTTCTATTAATATAGCTTCAAAATCCACCAATTCTTTCTTGTGTTCTCTCAAATCTGAATATACTGCCTTAATTAAATCTTCTCCAGTGGTTCCCTCTATATGAACAAATTTTCTTTTCTTCCCTTTCTTTCCAATACTTTTTTGCGGAAAACGCTGCCTATAGTCATACTTATCGTTAATCTCATTTAAAAAATGTGTCATATACCCGCACTCGGTCCATCCTCCGGTTATATAACAAGCAATCCTCGGTTTTACCATGGCCAGCCTCCTATCGATGGATCATTTACTCTGTACAAGTCACCCAACTCCCAATCTTCCAGATCCTGCGCCATGTCCGAATATTGCAGCTTCTTAATTTGCTTTTTCTCTCTCGGATCAAACACGATCACGCTGACCTCGCCACGTTTAAACCCTTCCGTAAATGTGTCCAGAAAGTCCGGCGAATGCGTGCTGATAAAACACTGCTCAAAATTATCAGAATATTGCAGCCACCTGCCGATAATCTGCTGCCAGGCCGGATGGATATTCATTTCCGGCTCATCAATTGCCAGCATGGAAAAGCCTTCATTAATCGGAACGAAAATCAGCATAGTCAGCAAAAGCGCTTTGATGGTTCCATCAGACAAATCATTCAGACTGAATTGTTTTCCTTCATAACCAATTTTAAACGCAAGCTTGTTAAATTCTGTAACCGTGTCAGCAGAATCAATTGTCGGCATTAATTCCCGGATTTTCCCCAGGAAAGTACGTACCATATAAATATCTTTGCTCTTATAAAAATTAAATACATTAGCAAAATTTTCACCGGTCTTTTCCAAAGTAACACCATTCGCCTGTATGTTCTGCGGCTCTCTAATCTTACCTAAATCGAATTGTGCACTGGAATAGGAATAATAGTTTCCAAAATATTTCTGCAGTGCATGAATCATATCGACCTGTTTATCTGCATTCTCATATATGTTCCTGTTAGTCAGCCTGATTTGATCGAACTGCCGCAGCACAGTATCATTCATCGGTATCTCAAATTTTATCCGGCAGTTTTCTTCCCCCTCATCTGAAACCTTCGAAATATAGCCCTCTCCTGCTTTTTCATGGCATGTGAAATAATTAAATTCGTTTTCCCGATTCATGGACCGATATCTGTTATCCAGGCTTTCATGTGTAATAAAAAAATCATGCATCTGATTTCCTGTATGAAAATTCAAATCATACTCAACACTTTTTCCGCTTTCAAGTTCAATTTCCCATTGTAAAGCAATCTCTCGAGATAAACCCTCCGCAAATTTATTGTATACATCTCCCACTCCATAATCGCTGACCAAAGCCTGGAATGCCGAATTTCCAATCAACTGCTCAGACCGGTTCACCATATCAGCGCAAAATGATAAAGCACGAATAAAATTCGTCTTTCCGGAATTATTGGGGCCGATCAGCACATTAATTCTGGAAAACTCCAGATTCTGTACGCTGACATTTTTGAAATTGCTGCAGCTAAATTTCTTAATCATTACTATACCCCCTGCTTTACAGCACATCCGCGAAGTGCCGCTCCAGCTTTTTGAACACATACGTCCCCAGCATCAGGAAGCAAATCGAGAGCACCCAAAAATACAGGGTCTGTGCCGGCTTTTCCCAGAACAGCACTTTGTTATAAAAACAATCACGGTAGCCGCTCACCACATAATACATCGGATTAAACCACAGAATGTGTTCGACCTTTTCTCCCAGTATTGATATATTCCACATGATCGGCGTCAGCCAGATGCCAAACTGCAAAATAATGTTGATAATCTGCTGCAAATCGGTAAAAAAGACATTCAGCGCAGCCGTGAGATACCCGATCCCAAGTGCCAGCACTGTCGTACAGAAGCAGTAATAAATCAGCTGCAGGTAATAAAGATCCGGATAGACGCCGTATCCGCCATGAATAATCACAGCCAGCACAATAAATGCCAGATGAATCAGCAAAGCTGCCATCACCTTTACAACCGGCAATATTTTCACCTGAAAGACCATCTTTTTCACCAGATAGCTGTATTCCAACAGGCTGGTGGTCGCCATATTAATGCCATCCTGAAAATAGAACCATGGAATAATACCCGCTGTCAGCCAGATTGGAAACTCATATCCATCCACTGCTGAGCTTTTCAGACCGAAGCCAAAGACCATAACATAAATCAGAACCGTAACAATCGGCTGAACGAACGCCCAGACCGCCCCCAGATAGGAGGACGCATATTTGGTCCGGAAATCCGTCACAGCCAGATCCATAATCAGTCCTCTGCTGTCAAAAATATCCTTTGCCCAGAGAATCAAAATACAGATCCTGCGGTACTGCCAGAAAATCAGCGCGCCGACCAGCACCGCTGCTAATGCATAAACAATGCGCATCTTCATTTGCGAAGCCAATCGAATCTCCCGAATGCTATCGGAGAGATCGAGACCAATATAGGGATCCTCGCCGGTCACGGTGAACTCATATCCGCCATCTTTCAGGGTTTCCATTGTAATATCATTAAAAAGGCAAATTGTATCCTCTGTAATCGGTATATCGACCTCAGCAAAACGGTTCTGCAGGCTGATCTTCTCCAGATAAACGGTCTGCTCCGTCATGCCAAAATCGATCCGGATAATGGAGTCCTCACTGCTCCATCCCTTTATCTTCTCATGCAGCTCATCCGCTGAAAATGTATCCGTCAGCGAGTCTTCCTCACTCAGGGTTCCAATATCATCTCCCCAGAATATCTGACAGTCCTCCTCCTGTTCGTATACTACCCTCAGCTTCACACTGAACCCTGGCAAAATATTTAACAAAAATAAGATTACAAAGCTGAACAGAGCCGCAAGCACGCTCAGTAAAATTCTCTTACTTTTCATTTCAAAAACCCTTTCCGTCAGCCATTTCAAGTCTTTTCGCTATTTCTATCATTTCCAGTGGTGGTTGAGAACCACCACGCCCTCAGCGATGTATTCCATCTTCACAAAAAACACCTTTGCTCTTGTCTTATAGTCCAGATTGACCGTCGCCGTACTGTCCATCAGAGCCACATCAAAATAATAGTTTCCCCCAATCAGGTTAAATCCATCATAAACAAGCTCAAACGTATTCATTCCCTTCTCCCAGGGGATTTTTTTCTTATCCAGCAGTGTATTAATTCCACAGATATACTTATTATCAATGCTCCGTATCGCCACCCCGAGCACCGGCTTCTCCACGGATGTATCACTGACCAGGTAATGGATCACCAGACGCACGGTCTCCCCATGCTCAATATCGCTGATTTCCTTCCCGTCACTGTCATACATACGCACATCGACCACTTCGGCAAGGTCTACATGATCCAGCATCTCCTCCGTCAGCTTCGCGTGCTCCTCTTCCTGTTGCTGCTGCTTCGCGGCGACATTCGACATAAATTCTTCAATGGATAATTCACTTTTCAGGAAATCGGTATATTGATCCGTCACACTGTCCGTATCCCCGTCCATAATCAGCTTTCCCTGATTAATCCAGATCGTCCGTTCACAGAACCGCTTAATCGAATTCACATCATGGCTGACAAACAGAATCGTCTTCCCTGCCTTCTGGAACTCCAGAAACTTATCCATACATTTCAGTTGAAAGCGTGTATCTCCCACCGCCAAAGCCTCATCCACAATCAAAATATCCGGGTCTACATTGATTGCCACCGCAAACGCGAGCCGTACAAACATACCGCTCGAATACGTCTTCACCGGCTGATCAATAAAATCACCGATATCTGCGAACTTCAGGATATCATCCACGCGCTTATCCATCTCCTCCTTCGGAATCCGCAGGATGGTCGCGTTCAGATAGATATTCTTCCGCCCGGTAAACTCCATATTAAAACCGGCTCCCAACTCCAGCAGAGCCGAAACCGTACCATTCACACGCATACTGCCCGACGTTGGCTGCAATACCCCCGTCAGAATCTTCAGCAGCGTGGATTTGCCCGATCCATTCCGCCCGACAATTCCAAGGGTAGTACCCTTCGGTATCTCGACCGTCATGTCATTCAGCGCATAAAATTCCTGATAATAGTTCTCCTTCTTCCCAACGTGGAATGTCTCCTTCACGCGATCCGCCGGCTTTGCATACAGCTTATATACCTTAGACAAATGCTCAATTTCAACGGCATTGCTCATAAATAGCCTCCCAGTGCATAAAATTCAGTACTTTGATAATTCACACAATGTCATCAGTCACTACGGCATTTTAGCACCAAATGACCAAAAACACAATATAAAACAAAAACACGTTCTGGAAGGTGTCAGGCACCTGCTGTTTTTATGTCTGTAAGTGAATGAGGCTCTCTTCCCTTTTTAAAAAGAATCATTTCAGTCCTCCAATCCCAGCAGTTCCAGTTCTAGCGTTGTCTTCATTTCTGTTATAGATGGATTCTCCGGGTCAGGTCATCTGCCTTCATAGATGTGTCAGGCACCTGATGCCTTCTATGAAACTATTTTACCATGAGACAGATGAAATGCAAGCAATTTATTTGTAAACAAGTATAATGCACTTGTTACTTGCGGCAAACATACCAGCACCTGTCATATGAACCACAGAATTTCGATCTAAGCATCCGTTTGCCGCTCACACAGAAAGGAGTCATTGTCATGAAGGCAATCTATGGATATGTACGTGTAAGCTCACGTGACCAAAACGAAGACCGCCAGCTGATCGCATTGGAAAAAGTACCCGTGCCAAAGGAAAACATCTACATAGACAAACAATCCGGGAAGGATTTTGAGCGTCCCCGATACAAACAGATGGTTCAGGAAATGGAGCCGGACGATCTGCTGTACATTCTGAGTATCGACCGGCTGGGGCGAAATTATGACGAAATCCAGACGCAGTGGCGAACTCTGACCAAAGAGAAGAAAATTGATATTGTAGTGCTCGATATGCCGCTGCTGGATACCCGCCGCGGAAAAGATTTGCTTGGGACCTTCTTAAGCGACATCGTCCTCCAGGTTCTTTCCTTTGTCGCTGAAAACGAACGCACCAACATCCGGCAGCGTCAGGCGGAAGGCATCGCCGCCGCAAAGGCCAAGGGTGTCCGGTTCGGCAGACCTTCCGCACCCCTTCCTGACAACTTCGCTGCCGTCTATGACAGCTGGAAAGCAGGCGAACTGACAGGTACCGCCGCCGCAAAAGAATGCGGGATGCCTCTGTCTTCCTTCCGCTATCGCGCGGAATTATATGAAAAATGCGAAAGCAGGGAAATGCCGTAACGGCATTTCCCTGGGCTTCACCCGCGTTTCTACCGATGTTAGGCCACAATGTGGTCAGATTTACAGAGTTTACCTGACACGCCCATCATACTAACACTTCTATCATGCAATGATGGTCGCTCGCAGCATTCGATCCGATTCCATCGGGCAGATGAAAAGCAAACAATTCACTTGCAAGTGAGCATACTGCCATCATGAAGGAATGTGGAAAAGGAAGTTACAAGAAAGTACACTTTATTGTAACTGCGTGTGTCCCCATTGGACAGGCTTGCAGCATGCTTTCCTCTATCTATTTCACGGAGAACAAGCGCCCCTTATGTAAAGAAATAAGGAGAATGTGAATTATATGAAATACGACAGAATTATCATTGGAGCAGGGCTCTATGGCTTATATTCCGCAGTTTTTTGCGGAGATAGAGGTCAATCTGTTCTGGTATTGGAATGTGAAAAAAAACCGTTCGAGAGGGCAACATATATTAATCAGGCAAGAGTTCATCAAGGATATCATTATCCAAGGTCATTGTCTACAGCACTCAAATCCGCGCATTATTTTAAACGATTTAATGATGATTATGGATTTTGCATTAACAGGGAGTTTGAGCAGGTTTATGCCACTTCCTCTGAATATTCATGGTCAAATGCCGATCAATTTAAAAAATTCTGCGATGCGGCAGATATCCCATGTACAGAAGTATATCCGGAAAGATTCTTTAAAAAAGATATGTGTGACGGTGCGTTTTTAACAAGGGAATACACGTACGATGCCAGAATTCTCAGGAATTACTATACACAGAGGATTGATGGCATGAAAAATGTGGAGATTAAGTATGCGGTGACGATAGCAGGGATTGAAAGAAACGGAGATTATTACGAAATAATTCTGAGTAATGGTGAAAAGTTCCGTTCTTCTTTCTTGTTGAATGCAACCTATGCGTCTACAAACCAGATCTCTCGTATGGCTGGCTTTGAACCTTTTAAAATCAAATATGAGCTTTGTGAAATTATACTCTGTCATGTGAATGGAGCGTTGAATGATTATGGATTTACTGTAATGGATGGACCTTTCTTTTCTATAATGCCTTTCGGAAAGACCGGTTTCCACTCTCTGACTTCTGTAACATTTACGCCACACAGCACCAGTTATGAGGAAGTTCCAGATTTCGTGTGCCAAAAGAATAGCGAAGGATATTGCAGCCGGGTACATTTGGGAAATTGCAACCTATGTCCGGCCAAGCCCAAAAGCGCGTTCCCTTATATGGCAAATCTTGCAAGGAAATACCTGAAGGATGAATACTCTTTTCAATATGACAGCTCACTGTTTTCTATGAAGCCTATTTTGGTAAGTTCCGAAGTGGATGATTCCAGGCCAACAGTTGTGAAAGTGTTTTCAAAGAAGCCCACCTTTATTAGTGTTCTATCCGGGAAGATCAATACTGTTTACGATTTAGACGAGGTGCTCATAGATGAATAAAGAGAAAAGTTTTATATCGGCCGTTGTGTATGTGCATAACAACGAAAATAGCATTTATAATTTTATATCTGATCTTATTTGCTTGCTTGATGCGAATTTTGAAAATTCAGAAATTATTTGTGTCAATGATTTTTCAACCGATAACAGTGTTTCGGAAATAAAGAGAGCAAGTTCTGATGCAGGAAACGTCGCGATGACTGTGTTAAACATGAGCAATTTCCATGGACTGGAGGTCGCTATGAATGCGGGTGACGAGTTAGCAATCGGAGATTATTTGCTGGAAATTGATTCAGCAATCCCGGATTATCCGATTGATACGATTATGGATGTTTACCGGAAAGTGTTGGAGGGATATGACATTGTCTCTGCATCGCCGGAAATAAAGCAGAAGCTGTCATCCAGAGTTTTCTACTGGTTATTTCATAAATTTACAAATGAGCAGGGACATACAAAAATGCAGACAGAATCCTTCCGGATACTGAGCAGACGGGCAGTTAATCGAATTGATGCGATGAATCGTATCGTTTTATACAGAAAAACTCTTTATGAAAACTGTGGTCTCAGGACGATGCGTGTGACGTATAAAACGAATCCGTGCAAGAAACCTGAAGGAGATGATACGCAAAACCGAAGGTACAGGAGAAGTCTTGCTGTAGATTCTCTGATTATGTTCACTGACATGGGATATATTATAGCCAGATTTATGACAACAATAATGCTTCTGTTTTCGATTGTTATGATGCTTTACACAATTGTTATTTATGTGAGTTCCAATCCGGTGGCAGGCTGGACGACAACAATTATGTTTCTGTCAGTGGCTTTTTGCGGACTCTTCGCGATATTGATGGTCATCGTAAAGTACTTACAGCTTATTCTAAGATTGAATTTCCGAAGAAAAAAATACAGCTTTGAAAGTATAGAAAAGTTGACGAAGTAAATAGTGGAGAAAAAGTGGAGATGCAATACGCAAAGTTCTTGAAAGAAAACAAGAAAATCATTATTGCAGTGATAAAATTAATTGCCAGTATTATCGCTGTGATGTGTGTCGCACGCACTTTTTATGGGAATGGACTGGATTCATATTACACAGAAAAAATCTATGATTATCAAAATGATCTGACAAACAAAGAGAGTTCTGTTATAGACTTATCCGAACCCGTCCTGCAGGAGTTTCTGTCAAAAGGTCAGAGTCTGACAAGCATTCGGATTTATATATCGGACTTGCAAAATACAGATACAAATTTGAATGTAGTACTGATGAACAGCAGCAAGATAGAAATTGCCGATTCATCAGTCCACACAAGTGAACTGAGCGCGGATCAATGGAATACCATTGAAATGAATATTAGTGGGTTGGATCGCGGCAGTACCTATATAATAAAAATATGCACTGAAAATGGTGATACAGGAGTCATATCCGGAACGGCGGAAAATACAGATGATGGGAATTATCTGACTTCGTGTCGTGTGAATGACAGCGAGATTTCCGGCTGCCTGGCAGTTGGGATACATCAGGTGTGCAGATATATTACTTTGCCGTATGCATTATGGATGGGCATAGATGCTTTACTCCTCTTTGCGTTTCTGTTTTGTATTCTCTATACCATCTTTAATATAGAAACGTGTGTTGCAGCAGCCAAACAGTATAAATGCAAAGAATGTTGGCTCTACGCAATTGTATTCAGTGTAAGTGTGCTGATGATATTTAATCCGATGGATTCCGTGAAGACAGAAATCCAGAAGTTTAGCAGAGTAATCGGCTCAGGGGTATTATCTGGCTATGATGTATCGAATGTGATTGGAAATTTTAACAATTGGTTTCTTGCATTCGCTCTGCTAATGGTTGCTATGCTGCTCTTTTTCTCATTTATAAAAAATCAAAAGTATACCCTTGCCAGAGTCGCAACGTCAGAGAGAGTTAATTACTCCGGGAAATTGACATATACAGAACGCGAGCAGGAGGCTTGGTCTTTTCTTGATAAGTTTATGATATTGGCATTTGTCAATCTGGTGCTTCGGGCAATAACCTTTTTTGCAGATGAATCCACCGGCGACGATGTCTTTTATTATTCTTCCTACATAATTAGCATTGTCATCGTATTTACGTTGGTTTATATCATCGGGAAATTAAGCAGGTGGATTGACTTTTCTTCCTGCTTTTCCGTGTTTGTAGCTGCTTTAGCGGTGGGGTATCCCGCGGCTGTAATGGTGAAAGCAGAATGGGCAGACGGCAGACTCCTTTTAGGAATACAGGTGATTTTGCTTTTACTGGCCTTAATACTGTTAGTTGCATTTACGCGTAAAGATTTCGAAATCCCGCATCGTCAGACAATATTATGTGCCGTCGTTATAACTGCAAGTTCTCTTCCACTGCTTCTGTCACTGTGCATAGAATTTATTAATGTTCTGGCAGGACAGGGTATTTATTTTATTACGATCAGACAGTGTTATGCGTTGCTTACGCTTGCAGTGATGGTGGTATGTCTTGTCTTAATAAAGGTATTGGTAAACCGGAAGAAACTACCGGACGAAAATAAGATCGCTTTTCCATTGTTAGTTTTCGGTGTATCTGCGTTATCCGTGCAGGTGCAGTTAACCGGTACGTATACAGCAGATATTGTTGAAGGAGCAAACTCCAGTATATTAATATCGGATTTCCTTAATTTTGGGGATATCCCGCTTGTCAGCCATTATGGTGGACATATGATGACCGAAGTATGGGAGGGAGTTCTGTACGGCTTAGTCAATCAAGACTATATCGGCGCTGCCTTTTCACCATATAGCAGTTACATTACGCCAGTGATAGCTGTACTGTTTTATTTTCTGGCAAAAAAGATTTGCGGGGAAAAGGAAGCCCTGTTAATCACGCTTTTCTTCCCATTTTATAGTTCTGTCAGCTATTATGGGCAGGGAATTTTAATTATTCTGGCTGTCGTTGCTTTTATAAAAAAGAACTCTTATGCGCGCGCATTGCTAATATGGCTTGCCTGTATCTGGTGTTCTCTATACCGTTTGGATATGGGATATGCGTTTGATATTGCGTGCCTTGTTGTATTGGTATGCTACATAGTGGTTGAAAAAAAATGGAAGGCCATAAAGCCGTTACTGACGACATTAGCTGCGTGCGGTATTGTTGGGTTGACGGCATGGGTATTGTTATGCATGAGAGCCGATGTCAATCCAATCAGCAGGCTTCTGGAGTTCTTAGAATTAAGCGCTTCTAATCAAAATTGGGCGTACAACAATATTGGAAATAGTACGTATACGATGTATTTTTGGTGTTATATATTGATGCCGCTTCTGGTAGAAGGCAGTCTACTATACGTGATTTTTTCCAAAAGATTTAAAAACAAGGCTGGAATGGTCTGGTATATCCTGATTGTCCTTGGGGTATCGTATTTTGTTAATTTTTCCCGCGGCCTTGTCCGGCATTCTCTTGTGGAGACAAGTTTAACATATACCCTATGGACTGCATCCCTTTATCTGGCTGTGTTTGCTTCGGCGCAATTTAAGCAAAAATCATTTTTACCAATATTTACGATTCTGATACTGATGACCCAGCTTTTTGAGTCTGATGCAAACTTCAGTTCGGTATCACTGGCAGATACCGCTGGTACCAAAATTACATTAAATCTTTATGAATTGGATTCTTGCCAGATTGACCGAATTGAAAAGGAGGATTCTGAAAATAAATATAAATCCTATTGGGCACTGGCTAAAGCCGACGGGGAGGCAGTTCAACGCGTTGTGATTGACGAAACTCTTGTTGAACACCTAAAACCATTAGAGTATCTGACAGATATTTTGTTGAAAGATGATGAAACTTATGTAGATTTTATCAATCATACGTTATCCTATTCTTATTTGCAGAAGGAGAATCCGGTATATGTTTCACAGTCTCCCCTGCAGCTTTCCGGCGAATATACGCAGGAACAGTTCATTTCGGAAATCTCGCATAATAAAGATAGCAATCCGATCATAGTTATGCCATACGATAATGAGGAATGCAGGCATTCACTTTCTTTAGATGGCATTGCCAATGTTGTCCGGTACTATAAGGTGGCTGAATATATATACCAAAATTATGTTCCTCTCTGCCATTATGGGGAATATGCGGTCTGGTGTCTTTCCGATAGATATGATGAGATGATTGAAAGTTTGGGCTCAGAAGAAGTTGAATATATAGACGTGTTAAAAGATGGAATTCAGACTTTCAATGCTTTCAATATGGACATAAAAGCAGACGAAACAGGCATCCTTTTATCCTATACCGGAATTGATCCGTATCTGGATAATTTCAATGATTATCTGGAAATTACGGAATTCGTTGGTGCATCTGTAAGGATTGTTATTGAATATGAATCTGACACGGACGGCGCTATGCAGCTGTTTTATACAGAGGATTCCGATGAAAACTTTTCGGAAGGTAAAAGTATTTCAGTTGCTCTTTCATCGGAGGGAGGAACAGTGGAATTTACCGTGCCCATTACAGAATATACCCGAATCAGGTTAGATATCCCAGAACAGAGCCAGGTAAAGCTGACATCGGTGAAGTTATGTTCCCCTATAGAATTGATTGATTATGGGTATGACCGCTTTGTAAGCGCAGATAATGGGGCATATTATGTGGATTCATCTAAGTCTCTTCATGTTTATAGTCTGGATCAGCTGGCAAAAATCTGGGGTGAGCTGGATACGGAAGAGGCAGCCAGTAATGAAGTTGCAGCGACAGTGGACAAGCAGGGAGACCAGTATTTTATTCAGAATGTCAGCCAGATAGATAAGGAGAATGGAAATTATCTTTTGATCAATGCCGCTTATTACGGAAAGGATGCTGTCGGTTATACAAAGGAAGATGATGAAAGCGTAACGGCAACAGTCTGCCTGGGAGTGACGGAAAACGGCACGTTCATTGAAAAATACAGATATACAATGACTGTTGAGGAAGGTACACATCAATATCTGATCAGAATCAGCTGCGATTATTTCTGGTATGCAGACGAAATTGATACAGTTGTATTGGATTGCGATGAGACCCTTGCTAATATAAGTATGAGTGTTCTCTGTGGAGATTAGGAGGTTTTTAATGAATGCACTGGTAGGATATACAGGATTCGTAGGAAGTAATATATATGCAGCAGGAAAAATAGACAGGGCATACAATTCTAAAAATATTTCAGAAGCTTTTGGCTCTAAGCCTGACCTGCTGATTTACGCCGGGCTTCGGGCAGAAAAATATCTGGCTAACAAAAATCCGGACGCCGATATGGAGACAGTTCGACAGGCCATGAAGAATATTGAAAATATTTCTCCGAAAAAACTGGTACTGATCTCGACCATTGATGTTTTTAAACAGCCTGCAGGTAAAAATGAAGGTTCCGAGGTTGATATAGAAGGTCTGTCGGCGTATGGGCTGAACCGATATCGGTTTGAGCAATGGACACGTGAAAAGTATCCGGACGCGCTCATTATTCGATTGCCGGGATTATTCGGCATGAATATAAAAAAGAATTTTATCTATGATTTTATTCATGTGATCCCTTCCGCCTTGTCAGAAAATAAATTCGATGAGCTGGCCGAAAAAGAACCGCAGCTCAGAGAGTATTATGCATTACAGGAGAACGGCTTTTATAAACACGGGGAACTGGCTGATGAAGACAGAAAACGATTGAAAGCCTTATTCATGGATTTGGATTTTACGGCATTAAATTTTACAGACAGCAGGAATGTATATCAGTTCTACCCGTTGTCTCGTTTGCGGGGCGATATACAGACCGCTCTGGTGAACAACCTTCAATTATTGCATCCCGCCACGGAGCCTGTGTCCGCAGCGGAGGTATATACTTATTTGACAGGGAAGAAATTTGAGAACAAGATAACCGAGACTCCGGCATATTATGATTACCGCTCAAACTACGCAGAACTATTTGGAGGTTCTAACGGATATCTTATGGATAAACAGATGGTTCTCACAGATATCAAAAGATTTGTTGAAGAAAACAGCACTGCTAACTGTTAAAACGATATGCTGATGAAGGGAGCAAAAACCATATGGCAATAAAACTATCTATATCGAATATAGCCTGGGATGAGAATGTTGATGAAACCGTTTATACCCTTATGAAAAAATATGGCTTCGACGGACTTGAGATTGCTCCAACCAGGATTTTCCCCGAAAATCCCTACGATCATCTGGACGAGGCCGCTCAGTGGGCCGCTTCGCTCAAAAAAGAATACGGCTTCATGATTTCGTCTATGCAGTCAATATGGTATGGCAAAACGGAGCGAATTTTTGGAAGCGAACAGGAACGGGAAATACTGCTTGATTATACAAAGAAGGCGATCCTTTTTGCAGAGCGGATTGGGTGCCATAATCTGGTTTTTGGATGCCCGCGTAACCGATCTCTGCAAAGTGGTGAAGATGAACGTATCGCGATCCCATTTTTTAGGGAACTGGGAGATTACGCGGCGGTACACGGCACGGTACTGGCGATGGAGGCTAATCCCCCTATTTACAATACGAATTATATCAATGACACCGCGGCGGCGCTTAATCTGGTTAAACAGGTGGGTTCGAGAGGATTTCTCTTAAATCTGGATGTTGGAACAATGATTCAGAACGGCGAGAAGGTGTCGGTGCTGGATGGAAATATAGAATACATTAATCACGTCCATATCAGTGAACCTGGACTGAAGCCTCCAGAAGAAAGGCTGTTGCATGAAGAGTTGATGGAATATCTATGTGCTTACCAATATGGTGGATTCGTGTCAGTCGAAATGGGTAGAGCAAATAATACTGACACAGTAGAAAATGTGTTAATTTATAGTAATAAACTCCTTGGAAGGGTAAATGTATGAAAAACATCATGAATAAACGGGATGCAAATAGAAAATACGAGGTATGCATAATAGGCGCGTTAGCAGGAGGACTGATTTTTATACTATTATATGGCGTTTCTGTATTGAATCCAATGAATGATAGTTGGATTTTAAATGGATATGATGAAAGTGATGTTATTCAGCATTATGCGGGATGGGTGACATTTAGAAATTCTGACTGGAGTTTTCCATTGGGTATGAACAATACATTAGCATGGCCAGATGGAACGATCATTTCATTTACAGATAGTCTTCCGTGGATAAGTATTTTGTTTAAAGTATTCCGCAACATTCTGCCTGACACTTTTCAATGGTTCGGATTATATATATTTGCCTGCTTTTTACTTCATGGATGCGCAGGCGCATTACTGGGAACGCGAGGTATGTCATGTGGTGTATACAGAGATATATTTGCATTTCTTTCAGGTATACTATTTGCTTGTGTGCCCACATTATGGGAACGCGCATTCAGACATACAGCACTGGCTTCTCAATGGTTGTTTTTATTGGCACTCTATTTTTATCTCGAATATAGGTATAAATACCAGAAAGGCTCAGATAAATTCGCGTGGCAGATTCCACTTCTGGCATTTATAAGTGTAGGAATTCATCCGTATTTTATGCCATTGGTTATGATGTGTGCTTTGCTCTTGTCCGTCGATTACGGACGATATAGAAAGCGCTGGAAGAAAGCATTGATTTGGTTTGGTATAAGTTTGGTTGCAGCCTATATTGGGGGAATAATATGCGGAGCATTAGGATTCGGGGTTAATGTGTCAAGGGATGGGTATGGGTGGTTTTCTATGAATTTAAATGCTTTGATTAACCCATATTCCGCTGGCGGTTATACGTGGTCAAAAGTTTTTCCTGTACTTTCTCAAGCAAAAGGACAATATGATGGATTTAACTATTGGGGGCTGGGCATTATTATTCTGCTTCTAGCCTCTCTTGACCGGTCTGTAAAAAAGGCAATTAGTGATTCGGTAAACCTTAGAACATGGTGGCATAGAAATTATACTGTTTTTTGTGCATGTGTATTTCTTGCGTGTTTTGCAGTTAGTAATAGTGTCTATTTTGGAACGTCAGGCGTAGAAATATCGCTACCAACTGCTATTGTAAATCTTTGTGGAATTTTCCGTGCAAGTAGTCGAATGTTTTATTTGGTAACAGCTTGTATGCTTGTATATGGTGTTTATTCCTTAAGAAAAAATACAAATATTCTGGTGGCCGGGAGTGATGGAAGTAAAAAATATCACCAGTTTATTTCTGTGATACTTATGATAGCTGTAATAAGTGTGCAGCTATGGGATTTACAGACAGTGATCGTAGAGAAACATACTAAATTTCAACAGGAACCGACATTGAGTGTCGTAAATTCAGAAAATACCGCTCACTTGGGAGACACTCATTCAAAATTAATGTGTACTGAAAGTTCAGTAGGCATTGATAGGACACTGGCCGTTCTTGCTGGGAAACAGAATCTTACAACAAATATATGCATTGCAAATTCTGGAGCTTATCCAAATGCAGCACAGAGTTGGATTGATGCTTCAGAACAGCTGCTTGGCGGGGATTATGATGCGGATACTGTTTATGTAACTGGGAACAGTGACGAATGGGCAAACTGGCAGGAGATATTTAAAGGGAATGATGCTGTATCATTGATTGTTGTTTGCGGGTATTATTTTCTGATCCCTGTTAACGGGACATCTGATGCATTAACGTTAAATAGTGACGTTACATGGACACTGGCGGAATTGACGGACGATAACTGGACGAACGGCTATAGTAATTATCAGAATATCGTCCTTTTTGACCGGAATGATAATTTGCTGACACAGTTATATAAAAGTACTTGCCTGGTATGTGGAGATAACGAATATGAAATTATAGAAATTGACTTTGACGAGATCTGGATAAGAGTAACACTCAATAGTGACGCAAGTGATTGTATGTATCCGGAAACAATTTTGGTGAAATAAAGGTGAGAAAAGAATGGTTGACAGGAAGGTAGTTTATGAAGCGCAAAAGGGTGTACCTGCATTTGAATGCACAGAATATCTTGAAAAACAGTGTGATTATGTTTTGCTGATTCCTATCATTAATGAGGGAAATAGAATACATAAGGAATTGCTACGGGCAAAAAAGTATCAGATTTCCTCTCGCGCAGATATTGTGATTTGCGACGGCGGCTCTACGGATGGATGCACTGACGAAGAAAAGCTTAGAAAGCTGGAAGTAAATACACTCTTGGTCAAAAAGGATGACGGCAAGCAGGGAGCACAGCTTCGCATGGGTATTTGGTGGGCGATGCAACGCGGTTATAAGGGGGTTATCACGATTGATGGAAATAACAAAGATAGTATAGAGGATGTCCCGCAGTTTATAAAAAAACTAGAGGAAGGATACGATTTTGTCCAAGGGTCCAGGTTTGTGAAAGGCGGGGAGGCGATTAATACCCCAACTATTAGGTTGTTGTCTGTGAAACTGATTCATGCACCGATTATTTCTATAACAGCGAGGAAGAAATTTACTGATACTACAAATGCTTATAGGGCATATTCAATGCGCTATCTTAGAGATGACAGAGTGAAGCCACTGCGCGATATCTTTATGACATATGAGCTGTTGGCATATTTATCTGTTCGAGCAACACAAATTGGCTTAAAAGCATGCGAGATCCCCGTAATTAGGGCTTATCCAAGACATGGGAAGACGCCGACGAAAATTAGTTTTTTTAAGGGAAATATGGAACTCATGAAAATTCTAGTTAAGAATTTATGTGGTAAATATAATCCTTAATCAGAATTCAATTAATTTCTAAAGATTAAGTAGAATGCATGCGGAAGTAATTTTCATAGGTCAAAAAGGACATAAAGAAAAATGGATAAACTGAAAGAAGTACTAAGTCAGCATAAGTCGATTGTTATGTATTTGTTTTTCGGGGTATGTACTACGCTCATTAACATTATTGTCTATTATGTGTGTGCCCATATTATTAATATTGGAACAATGCCGGGAACAATTATTGCGTGGAGCGTAGCGGTACTCTTTGCATATCTGACCAATCGCACGTGGGTTTTTTGCAGTGAAGAAACTACCATAACAGGAGTAATTAATGAAATGTTTCGATTTATTGGATGCAGGCTGGCGACAGGTATGGTTGACTGGTTTTGTATGTTTGTTTTTGTAAACATACTCTCATGGGATGATATAATTGTTAAAGCGGGTGCGAATATCATTGTAGTCATTTTGAACTATATAGCAAGCAAAGTGATTATATTTCATGATTAGAGAGACAGATTCATAGTGTATTGTGGTTATATGTATCGTGCAGATTGTAATTTCAATAATTAATAGTACAAACGTTATAACTATTTCTATGAATTGATGTGTGATGTAAATGGAGGAATAGGCTGATGAAATTGACCATAATTATTCCGTGTTATAACGAACAGGAAGCACTTCCGCTATTTTACAAAGAGGTAAGTAAAGTGTTGTCTGATATACAATGCAGATATGAATTGATTTTTGTAAATGACGGTTCGAAAGATGACACCCTTGCAATTTTAAAACAGCTGGCAGAATCAGACTCTCATATTACTTGGATTTCTTTTTCTAGAAATTTTGGAAAGGAGGCCGCTATGTATGCCGGGTTCTGTAATGCAGACGGTGACTATATCGCTGTAATGGATGCGGATATGCAAGATCCCCCATCGCTTCTTCCCAAAATGGTAGAGATACTTGATAATGGTGATTATGATAGCGTAGCAACACGTAGACTGGATCGAAAAGGCGAGTCTCCTGTCAGAAGTTGGTTTGCGAAGAAATTCTACAATATTATTAATCGAATCTCAGACGCTGACATTGTTGACGGAGCCAGAGATTTTCGGTTAATGAAGAAAGAAATGGTTGATTCAATTGTTCAAATGTCCGAATACAATCGCTTTTCAAAAGGAATTTTCGGCTGGGTTGGTTTTCGAACCTATTGGCTTCCTTTTGAAAATGTGGAGCGTGTAGCTGGCAAAACAAAATGGAATTTTTTCTCTTTGTTTAAATATGCAATTGATGGAATTATCAATTTTTCTCAGGCTCCCTTAAGTATCTCATCGTGGGGCGGAGTATTGATGACTTTTATAGCTTTCCTTTTAATGATTGTTATCATAGTTAGAAAACTGGTTTTCGGAGATCCAGTGAACGGGTGGGCCTCAACCGTTTGCATTATTATTTTTATTGGCGGAATACAACTATTTTGTCTCGGTATAATCGGACAATATATTTCTAAAATCTATATGGAGACAAAAAATCGTCCGCATTTTATGTCAATTTCCCGCGCTTTTTAACTCTCAAAAGCGTGATTCAGCCCTCTTC
>JAJQHZ010000155.1 GCA_021199475.1 Lachnospiraceae bacterium | reverse complement strand
GGGGTCAGAGCGCATCAAATTAGTCCGAAAAAGTCGGGAGTTATCGTTTATAGAAATACCGGGTGAACGGAATCTCTGCGCCGGTACGGATGACGGGTGTTTTCTTAGAAAGGTCTTCCTCAAAGAATGCTTTTGCATCGGGAATATGGGGAAGTACCTCTCGTGCCATATAATCGTCAATGCTCTCCTCGAATTTCACGATTTCTGTATCCTTAGTTTCCTTATCATAGATAATATGACCTTTTTTATCCCGCTGGATTTCCGCCAACTTGTCCATTACAGACAATCCATCTGCAATCTTGGCAAGCAACTTTTTATCCGTGGTCACGCCTTTCAGAACCGCCGCCAGTACAGGCTCAAATGCACCTGGAGAAAGATATACAGAATCAGAAACTGCCGCTGTCAGAGTTTCCACAATGGAATCATACAGCGGTTTGTTCTTCTCGTAATTCTCCAGCTTTTTCTGCTCCTTGCCAGTCAGTTCTTCGGCATTCTCCAGTTCTGTTACCTTCGCCTCATCGTAAAGACCGGAGAGGGAACTCTTGGAGAGCATGGCGGCAATCCGCTCCTTAGTAATAGCATAGCTACGCTGAAGCGGCTGCATGACTACATATTCCCGATAGATAAATTCCGTATTATTATAAATTTTGCAGTATTCATTCTCGGTGAAATCCGCATACAGCTTTGTGATGGCCGAGCGGTCTTCCGGAGAAATCTCATTCT
Organism: Lachnospiraceae bacterium; assembly: GCA_021199475.1. GTDB lineage: Bacteria > Bacillota > Clostridia > Lachnospirales > Lachnospiraceae > Choladousia. Next base: position 5,063 of record JAJQHZ010000155.1, on the reverse strand, counting down.
TTTTGTCGCCCAGCGCCTTGCGCAGCTTATGATAGATGTTCGACGCATCAATCAACTGGATTTTGCCCTTGCGCTTCTGGCGTTTGTTTTTGGACAGAACCCAAATAAAAGTGGCGATTCCTGTATTATAAAACAGGTCAGTGGGCAGGGCGATAATTGCCTCAATCAGGTCGCTCTCTAATAGCCAGCGGCGAATCTGACTTTCGCCGGATGCCGTGCCGCCGGTAAACAGCGGAGAGCCATTTTCAATGATAGCGCAACGGCCAAAATTATCATCCATCTTGTCGATAGCAGACTGCAAGAACAGCATCTGCATATCGCCAGAACCGGGCAGCCCTGCACCCCAGCGGCCATCCAGACCTTTGGTGTATTCTGCTTTGACTGCATCCTCGACACCCTCGGCGGCATCCTTACCACCCCAGGAAGTTCCGAACGGAGGATTTTCCAAAACAAAGCGCATCTTCGTTCCTTTGAAGCGGTCAGCTTTCATGGTGTCCTGGTAGCAGATGTTCTCCGCATTTTGACCCTTAATCAGCATTTCCGCGAGACACATGGCATAAGACTCCGGGTTAATTTCCTGCCCGAACAAACGCACGTCTGCTGTAGGATTATAACGCTTCACGAAGTTGTATCCTGTAGAGAGCATACCACCTGTACCACACGCCTGATCCAAAATTGTGATGACCTTACCGTCGTCAAAAATGTCGTCGCAGCCTTCTGCCAGCAGGATGTTGACCATCAGCTTGATGATGTCTCTACCGGTATAGTGGTCACCAGCTTCGGCATTTTCAGAAAATTTCCGAATTAACTCCTCAAATATGTATCCCATCTTCACATTGTCGATGGTGCGAGGGTCCAAATCCAGTTCCGAGAACGCCTTCACCACAGACAGCAGACGATTGTTCTTATCCATCTTATCTATTTGCTTAAAGAAGTCCAGACCTTTCTCAGCAGAAAGAAGAATTTCACTCACATTCGGTGAAAAACAGGATATATAGTTCTTAAAATTAGCTGCGAGATTATCAGAGTCATTGCATAACTCCGCCAAATTATACTCACTGGTATTATAAAACTGAAAACCGGAAATACGGTACATCGCCTTTGCCGGAAACTTTGGATTTGCATTATACTGATCCACAACAGCCTGTTTTGTTGGAGCAAGCGCACATTCAAAGCGCCGGATGATAACCATTGGAATAATTACATCCTTGTACTTATCACTCTGATACGGCCCACGCAACTTGTTTGCAATAGACCAGATAAAATTCACTTCTGTAGACACATCAATAGGGGAGTCATCCCACATTACATCATTTACCGTATTCCCAGCCATTCTCACTAACCTCGCTTATTTCTAGTATCTCTCAAATCACATATCGCAGATGAGGAAATATTCGTTACGGTTCAGCTTATATAAAAGTGCTTATATGTAAATGCCTATATCTTTCGTAACATCTTCTCTTTCTTCTCTTGATATTCCTGTTCGGTAATTGCTCCCTTATCCAATAAATCCTTCAGCTTTGCAATCTCCTCCATAGAGTCCATTCGATCCTTTGATGATGGTTGTAAATCATCATACCTATGAACTGACCTTACAAGTCGATCCATTGCCTTATACATTCCGTTAATTGTACCCCATGCCACACGAACATTATTCTCATCTAAAATTCGCGCATGGTGCGTGATATCGTTTTGCTGCAGCTTCCATCCACCGTATTCAACGATAGTCGTCCAAAATACCTTACCGCCCATCGTGGGCAATTTGGCATTCGGCAACGAAAGTTCCTCATTCAGGATACTAAGTACTTCTTTACTTTGCTTATCACCCTTGCTAATAATTTTCAAAAAATCCGAATATACATCCATCTATTTGTTTCCTCTCTTTTTCTCAACACATCGTAATGATTCTTGCAAATAATCTATTATCCCTCATCTTCACAAACTTTTACGATACATTTACTATCTCAAAACATCACGCTACAATATACCATTTAAAATTTCGAAAGTATTGTAAACGCTGTATGACTTCATTCTGGAAGTTGGATGTCTGACCACTCATAAACACCACATCGGCCACCAGTGTTTTTCCCTGCCGCTACTACCTTACCGTCATTGGACATTGGGGTCAGGCACCATTACTGAGGGTGAAATATTTTTGCAACAACCATGTAATGGTACCCGGTCACAAAGAACCATTCCTCCGATAGTTCAATTAATTTTCGCACATTTTTCAAAATTACGTAACATTATACCAAATTTTTCTTTCATACGCAACAAAGTTTTGTCATATTTGTCTGCTTTTCTGTCTCGAATTTCAGACAACTTCTCTCTCATATATATGCTACGGTGTTATTTCCTCTTATAATGGTTCATCTCCCCAAACAATCCCCAGTCGCTATGACCAGTTCTATGTCCCTTTGCATCATAGTGATTCCAATCACTTACCACACCCGGATCACTTCTTCCAACTTTGTGTCCGCGATTGTCTCGATGGGTCATACCTCCGGTCAGATTTTGAGTGCTGTATCCCACCTTGTGGCCTTTCGCGTCATAGTTATTCATCTCACCAAACAACCCCGGCCGACTTTCCCCGATCTTCTTCCCCTTGGAGTCATAATGATTGATCGTCCCAAATGCTCCCTCTCTGCTGTAACCTTCTTTTTTTCGCATAAAATTCTCCTTTCTGCAGCCTTCAATTAGGCTCATTCATTTACTACGCGCTAACCGCTAACATCGCTAACATCATATCCCATTCATCAGGATGACTGCTTTGTTTATGGTCCTCGTCCTTTCTTGCCATAGTTTTTTCTCCTTGAATCTTAAATAAAATGTGGCTGTACTTCTCATCAACAATACGATAACTGCCTTCGCCTTAACCTGATCCCATTATCCCACTTAAGGTGTCCAATAAAAAGGCCTTGCAAAAGAACTTTTGTTCGTATAGTGTGGTCATATATCTCCATAATCATCAGAACGGATATACCACCCTTCCCGCCAACCTCATCAAACCCGTTCCGAGCGGTGCCAGTATCAGTGTGCAGCACAGGACCACGCCAAGCATAGCAAATGTCAGGGCCAATGGCAGGCCGATGCAAAGCACATAACAGATTTTCAGCATGGCTCCGGTAAATTTAAAAAACAACCAGATCATGAGAAACAGAAACATCGTTGTCAGTAAAATCATAGCTCGCTCCTCCTATCCAATCCGCATGTCCTGCAGTTTTCGTATGGCCATCTGCACCTGCTGCTTCGTTTCTTTCACATTTCGCTTCGACTGTTCGATCTTGTTCTGAACCATCACGTCGGCAAAAATATTGTCGCAGAAGATGTCGATAAATTCCGTCACCCCGTCGAACTTTACGGAGATTTCGCTGTAAAACTGAACGTCCTCCAGTTCCCGGCTGAATGCTCGAAGTTCCATCTGAGCTTCTTCCAGACATCTCTGGGCGTCACCGATTTTTGAGTGCTTCATCATACTGCTGAACATTCCGCCGCCGAAGATGTCCCATAAGCCAAATACGCTGGCACTGTCCAGACATTTTTCCGTCCTGTTCAGTGCCGTGAGAGCACGGTTCCCTGCCACGACTGCCTCATCAATCTCTCTTCTCTGAGCATCATTCATTCCCATTGCTTTTTCCTTTCTCTGGTTGGTGGCAGATGTCTACGTCTATATATGAAAAAAAGACTTCTGCCACAATATACGTTGTCGCAAAAGTCTTGTTTTTAATTCATCCCGTGCAGAAGAACGGTTCTGCATGATAGTCGGTGCGAAAGCCTGTCGGCCAACTACTCCCTTTTGTTGAATCAAATTATAATCCTTTGTTAAAAAAATGTCAATATCTATTTTCTAAAATATTCAGGTCAAATATCTATGCGTTAAATATCTACTTGCTATGTCGATTCTGCTCTTTCGCCTTTTTTCTCTCTATTTTCCGTATCTCCTCCACCATCACCCCGGCGCAGCGTTTTGCGCTGGCAAAATTCAAATGGATATACGGCAGAAGGAAGAAAAATCAATGTATTCCAGACGGAGATTCCATTCTCTGTAAAGGCAACAGAGTAACAGGAATATCATATTTTTTTGCAACTCGCTCCATAGTGGAAATCACTGGGTGCTGAGCGCCAGTGGCGTCTACACTCCGTTTCGGCTTCAAAAAAAGACTGCTACTCAATCAGAATAATGTTTCAGAGCCTGTATGTACACTTCTCCGATCGGGCTGATTTTTATTCCTTTTTGCTTCACATAACCGATGCAGATTTTTTCTGACTCGACAAGCGGAATTGCTTTATAATCCTCTCCGTTCAGTTCTTCGCAGATAATACCAGAACAAAGTGTATATGCGTTCAGACCCACCATAAGATTCAGCAATGTAGCCCGGTCACTTGCGTGAATCAGCCGTTCATATTCATATGTGCTGTTCATCTCTTCCGCAAAGTAATAGGAATTGTTTTTTCCCTGGTCAAATGCCAGGCACGGGAAAGGCGCAAGCTCCTGCATGGAAATGCAGTCCTTTCCCGCCAGGGGATGCCGATGCCAGAGGTAGACATACGTGTCACATTGAAATAATTCCACGAATTCAAGGCCATTTTCAGAAATTATTTTTGTCAGCGCCTTTTCATTAAATTCGCTGCGGTACAAAATTCCTATTTCGCTTTTCAGGTTCTTTACATTTTCAATTACCTCTGCTGTCGTTGTTTCATACACAGCAAACTCATAGCAGTCAATTCCAGCCGTTTTCACGGTATCAATAAAGGCTTTTACTGCAAATGTATAATGCTGCATGGATACGCTGAATTTCTCTTTTGCGCGCTTTTCCACATAACGCTCGTAAAGAAGGCCAAACTGCTCGGATACCCCTCTCGCATAGTTTAAAAACTCTTCACCTTCCCCGGTCAGCAGGATTCCCCGGTTCGTGCGTACAAAAATATTGAAGCCAATTTCATTTTCCAATTCCTTGATTGCCCCGGAAAGACTGGACTGGGAAATAAATAACTCTTTTGCAGCGCCATTTATACGATAACTTCCCGTATTTCGGGACTAATTTCGCGGCCTATTGTCCGGC
>JAJQHZ010000123.1:4610-37110 GCA_021199475.1 Lachnospiraceae bacterium | reverse complement strand
CTTTATTTACAACAAAAAAGAGAGGTACAAACCTCTCCAAAGTGTTTAACTGCCGCTACAATTCTTGGAGCAATATTTTTGAATTTGGTAGCAGGGATTATACTGGAGGCGTTATTAAGGACTTATTGGAGTTGATTTTTGAATTATAATGAATCTAAGCTAATGGGCAGGTGCATTTTGAGGAGTGGTAAATTCCGCGCGAAATTATAAAAATTCTCTTGCAATCCGCTGCTTGATGTGGTAGACTGTCCATGTTTGACATAGGAGGTGTAGTCGTGGCGACGGTAATTAGAATTATTTTAACGGTTATTTTTATACTGATATGCATTGCGCTGACGGTGCTTGTGCTTGCTCAGCAGGGAAAAGAGGAAGGCCTTGGTTCGATCGGTGGTATGGGAAATACCTATTGGAGTCAGAATAAATCCCGTTCCATGGAGGGAGCAATCGTCCGGATTACAAAATGGCTTGCGGCTGCTTTTATCGTGATCGCAGTTGTTTTGAATCTTGGATTTTAACAGGTATAAGAGGACTGATGCAGAAGAGATGCATGAGTCCTTTTCTTTTCGCTTACGGGAGTTGGAGGGAATGGGAGAATCCATTAAATTAATCGCGAATAATAAAAAAGCGTATCATGATTATTTTATTGAAGAGACCTATGAGGCAGGCGTGGCTTTGCACGGCACGGAGGTGAAGTCCCTGCGCATGGGAAAATGCAGCATCAAGGAGTCTTTTGTGCGGATTGAGAATGGAGAAGTGCTGATTTACGGGATGCACATCAGCCCCTATGAGAAGGGCAATATTTTCAATAAGGATCCGCTGCGGGTGAAGAAGCTGCTGCTGCATAAGCAGGAGATCGGCCGAATGGCAGGGAAAATTGCCGTGAAAGGATACACGCTGGTTCCGCTGCGCGTCTATTTTAAGGGCAGTCTTGTGAAGATTGAGATTGGTCTCGCGAAGGGCAAAAAGCTGTATGACAAGCGGCAGGATATTGCGAAGAAGGATCAGCGCAGAGAAGCGGAGCAGGAGTTTAAGATTCGTATGCGGTAGATGGCAGTATATCTGGTATCCCTGTGGCTGCGCTGAAGCACGCAGTACGGAAAAAGGAGTGTGTCAGACTGTCTTTATGAAATAAGGGATTGGATAGTTCAGTGGCAGACAGAGCACGTATCAGCTTATTGCCTGCTGACGGAAATGGCCGGATAACAGCCCGGAATTCAGGATTTAGAAAGGAGAAGACTATGCCAGGTAGAGCAGGAGGAGGACATGGCGGCGGACCGGGAGGTCCAGGCGGCGGACCAGGAGGTCCGGGAGGCGGTTTCGGAGGCCCGGGAGGAGGACCTGGAGGCCCGAGAGGCGGCGGCTTTCGGGGAGGTCCGGGAATGCCCCCGCCACCGCGCAGAGGATGGGGAGATTATGGTTATCGGCGCAGAGGATGCTGCAGCTTTCCGTTTTTCTGTATCCTTGCGGTGATTGGTGTGATTGCTGCGATTGTATTTTAAGGACTGCACGGTCAGAAAATAGAAGGAAACAATCAGATAATCCAGATAATAACAATAGAATAACAATAACAGCGAACTATGATGGGCGGCTCTTTGAGCCGCCTTAATTATGCGCAGGGCTGCGTAAGGAGTCTTGCGGCTAAAGCCGCACCCGGGTTTTAGCCATAAGGAATCCTCCGACTGCGTCGGCAATCCTTATGGCATACCGTGCGGGCGAGTAGGAGCCGACAGGCCGTCTCCTACTCGATTGCACTGGGACGCGTAAGGCATATCCCATGCGAGGCGTGGGATGCCCGCGCCCCACAATCGGAGATTGGGGGCATAACCCGGCGAGGGAGTATTTTGGCTTACGCTCGCCGCGAGGCATCCTCGTCCTCCGGACGGGATAAGCGTCACACGCACCCTACGCGGACATTTTTCGGGAATCTGTATGTATAGCTTTATCCTTTTAAAAATATAATGATACAGGGAACAAAAGGTCGGGAATGAAATGCCGGTGTTTCGAATTGTTTCGAATCGTGACCACGGGATTCCTGATAAACCATATCGTATTTTGCCTTCCGGATGTTATTTGGCATGGAGGATTGGATGAAGCAGAAGCTGTTGTTTGTTCTGGAACTGGTGCTCTTGGCCGGAATGATAGCGCTTTCTTTTTATCTGCTGTATTTATCCTTTGAGGAAGGGGAGCGGGCTGTGAACGGAACAGCGGTCGTGACAGAAAATGAGACGGGAGAAACTTCCGGGAACACGGCGCGGACAGAAGGTCTGGCCGGAAGTGAGGAGGAGGAGGAAGCAGCGCCAACTGGCGGCGATGCACAGGAAATGAAAGCGGAAGGGTCTGCCCTGTTGGGAACGGCGGATACGGAATCACTTGACATTCGCGTGCAAATCTTGGATAATGCGTACACGGATGATACATTTGATGTGATAACGGTATGTGGTTCTGGCGGTATTTGGGTGGAGAGCGGAACTATAACGGATGGAACTATAACGGATGGAACTATGACTGGCGGAACCACAGCTGACAAGGTCGAAACCGGCGGGGGCACATTCGTGGAAGCAGGGACAGAATATGCCGTTTCTGCATCGGATTTACGGGAAGCGGAAGTCCTGCGGCTGACACCGGGGGACGAAGGAACGTTGACGGTGACAAGCCTTGAGCGGGCGGATGGCGCTCCTGAATATGCTGGGGAGCTGTATATTTATCGACTGGAGGAGGGGCTGGCGCTGGTGAATGAGCTGCCGTTGGAGGAATATCTGTATGCAGTTGTGTCGAGTGAGATGCCGTCGTATTTTCCGGAGGAGGCGTTAAAGGCGCAGGCAGTTTGTGCGCGGACTTATGCGCTGCTGTGTCTGGAAAATGAAAAAACGATAGCGGATTTGGATGACAGCGTGAAATTTCAAGTATATAATAACCGAAAGTACACACAAAGCTCCCGAAAGGCTGTGGATGAGACCGCCGGGGTGGTACTGACGGCAGATGAGGTTTTGTATTACTCGACCTCCTGCCTTTCGGAGGGCAGGACAGACCTGGATGAGGAGACGGCCTTTCGGGAGTTTCTGCAGGAGGTGCCGGAGGATGGCGCGGAATATGGTTCGGCGTGGCTGCGCTGGAGCGTGACAATTCCCGTGTCCCGGATTCTGGACAGGCTGGCCGGGGAGTATGGGATTTGGGCGGATGCCATTGAGACGATTGCAGTGGAAGAACGGAGCGGGAGCGGACAGGTTCAAATGCTTCGTGTTATAGCCAATGGGGAAACGCTGGAAATTGAGGGAGAATATGCCATCCGGCAGTTTCTTTCCCCGGAAGGGGAAGATGTAGCGTTGATGGACGGGACGAAAGTTTCGGGTCTGCAGCTGCTTCCGAGCGCGTTTTTCTATATGGATGCAGAAGCTGAAGCTTCCGGTGAGAGGAAAGCGGAGGAGATGCAGGAATCTGAGTCTTCCGGAGAAAACGATTTAGACGAGAAGCAGGAATCCGATTCTTTGTATCTATATGGCGGCGGGTATGGCCACGGAAACGGGATGAGCCAGTAAGGCGCGGCACAGATGGCGGCTGACGGGGCTTCCTACACGGAAATTCTGACATATTATTATGGAAATTGACTGTGATACAGCGTTTTGCCGGTTTGTGATTCCTATAGTTTTTGAAGTGAAGCACAGAGAAATCAGTTTTTACAGGGTAATTGCTGCAGTATATGTGAAATTGCCGTATGAGAATTTGCGGTTAACTGAAACCGCCGTTTGAGGATTTGCGGTCAAATAAAGGGAGCAGATGATGGAGAAAGGACAGGAAACAATTCGATTCGCGAGAAATGTATTGCAAAAGGTGAGCCGGGATCAGGTGCGGGCGCATTCGGCAGAGGCGGCGTTTTTCCTGATGATGAGCTGCTTTCCGATTCTGATGCTGCTCCTGACTTTGCTGAAATACACTTCCATATCGGCGGAGGAGCTTGTAATTGCGGTGGAGGATGTGACGCCATTTGCGGTGCGCGATCTGATTGAACCGATTGTGGAATCCATCTACAGCCAGTCGGTCGCTCTGGTCTCCGGGACTGCGGTCGCGGCTGTCTGGACGGCAGGCAAGAGCGTGCTGGGGATGGCGGATGGGCTGAACACGATTTACCGGATCGAGGAGAATGGAAATTACTTTGTGGTACGGCTGCGGGCAGCGGCCTATATTGTAGCACTTGTGGCATCGCTTGGATTCAGTATTGTGATACTGGTGGTTGGGTACAGTGCCCGTGATTTCGTCTCTGAGCGTATGACGCTGTTTCAGTATCTGCCGGATTTTGGCACGATATTGCCGGCGCTTTTGACAATGCTGATTCTGACTGGTCTTTTTGTACTGATGTACAGCTACCTTCCCGGAAAACGGATGCGGGTCTCCAGCCAGCTTCCGGGCGCGATTTTTGCCTCAATATCCTGGAGCATTTTCTCCTTCCTGTTTTCCTTTTATCTGGATTTTTCGACGAATATGTCTGTGATTTACGGCAGCCTGACGACACTGGTGGTAGTCATGCTGTGGCTGTATGTGTGCATGTACCTCTGGTTTATCGGCGCGGAACTCAATCATTATCTGGCGGCTCCGGAGCTGTTTTCCCCCGATGCGCCGGAGCCATGGGAGAAAACGGCCGCAAAATAGTTTTTTTCAGGGCTAAAAAAATCATTTTTTCACTTGCAATCCGGATATGATTATAGTATTATACGGCATTGCAGCTACGCGGAAAAACAGACCGGAAAGGGAGGAACCAAAGATGCCAAAGTGGTTAAAGGACGCTGTGTTTTATGAGATTTACCCGCAGTCGTTTTATGACACGAACGGGGATGGAATCGGTGATTTTAACGGGATTATTGAGAAACTGGACTACATAAAGGAACTGGGCTGCAATGCGCTGTGGATCAATCCATGTTATGATTCGCCGTTCAGCGATGCGGGCTATGACGTGCGCGATTACAAGAAGGTTGCGCCGCGGTACGGAACGAACAGCGATTTGTACCGTCTGTTTGGCGAGGCGCACAAACGGGGCATTCATGTGCTTCTGGATCTGGTGCCGGGGCATACGTCGGAGCAGCATGCGTGGTTTAAGGAAAGCCAGAAGGCGGAGAAAAATAAGTATTCGAACCGCTACATCTGGACGAACGCGGCTTTCCAGCCGGCGAAGGGCTTCCTTTATATCGGAGGCGAGACCGAGCGGGACGGTGTGTATGTGTTGAACTTTTTCAAGAGCCAGCCAGCGCTGAACTATGGATTCCTGAATCCGGATCCGAAAGAGGAGTGGCAGCTGCCAATGGATCATCCGGACTGCCTGGCGACCCGGGAGGAAATCAAGGATGTGATGCGCTTCTGGCTGGACCACGGCTGCGACGGGTTCCGCGTGGACATGGCGGATTCGCTGGTCAAAAATGATGACAAGGAAAAGTCCGGTACCTGCGCCATCTGGAGAGATGTGCGGAATATGCTGGATGAGGAATATCCGGATGCGGCGATGGTGTCGGAATGGAACGCGCCTGAGCGGGCGCTGAACCGCGGCGGCTACCATATGGATTTTTATCTCAACTGGGGCGGCAACGGCTACAATTCGCTGTTTCGCGATTATGAGACCGGCGAGGACAACAGCTTTTTCAAAAAGGATGGGAAGGGCGATATCATGCGTTTCCTGGATGAGTACGTTCCGCGCTATGAGGCGACGAAGGAGAACGGGTATTACTGCCTGATTACCGGCAACCATGATACCCGGCGGTTAAAAAAGAGTCTGGACGATTCAGAGCTGAAAATCGCTTACACGTTTCTTTTCACGATGCCGGGTGTACCGTTCCTTTACTACGGCGATGAAATCGGGATGCGCTATCTCGACGTTCCGACGAAGGAGGGCGGCTATTTCCGCACCGGCTCCCGTACCCCGATGCAGTGGAACCGGAAGAAAAACGATGGATTTTCTACCTGCCCGGCCGATGCGCTGTATCTGCCGGTGGACACATCTTCCGATGCGCCGAATGTAGCGTCGCAGGAGGCAGACGAAACTTCGCTGCTCAACACAGTCAAAGCGCTGCTTAGTCTCCGCCATCAGGAGGAAGAACTGCAGGCGGACGCAGAATTTGAAGTCGTTTATGCCGGGGCCCGGAAGCTGCCGTTCGTATATCGCCGGGGGACCATCTTTATCGCACTGAATCCTTCCACGGAGTCCGTGAGCGCACCGATCGAGGCGGAGGATAAGGAGATCATTTTCTCCATTGGCAGTGGAGATGTGGAAGAGGGAAGGATCGTGCTGGGACCGCAGTCCTGCATGGTGCTGAAGTAGAGATCCAGTGCATAGCATGGGAAAATGAGTGCAGTACAAAGCGTGTTTGCACAAGGCAGAATTGTGTTTTGGGCATCCGTGTACGTTGAAAATAATTGCTGCAAAAAAATGCTTGCATAAACCAGGAAAGTGTGTTAAAGTCTCTTTGTAATAGATGGAATGATTGTTGACAAAAGAAAAACACAAAAACGAAACCCCGGAGTGGTGGCTCACTCCGGGGTTTCTCCCTCTTTACAGGTGAGGTATCCTTTTCATCGAATCTCATTTGTTCAGCAGCATATTAATGTAATTGGCAATAACATCAGCTGTAATAGAGACTAACAATGAAATAATTGTTGACATAGCATCACCCCCTCTCCGTTACCAGTTTAGAGGCGGTAACACTACTATTTTAACACAACTAATTATATTTGCAATTGATAAATTAATGATGTTCATTAAAAAGAGGGAATATGACATTAGAAGTGACATGAATTAATATTGTACATTGCTACAAAAATGCTATTGAACGAATTCCCAAAAGGGATGTAAAACGAAATTATTTTTGACTTTAGAACCGTAAATCAAAAATATTTGCAGGAAATCCGGACTTCCCCCTCGCTTTTTCGAAAAAAATTTGCTTTTCACGAAATTCGCGTCTTTACAAACCGCAGAGAGTGTGTTAGTATAGTTTTAAATTTCGGAACGACTATTACAAAGGATGATTGCTTCGCAGGTGAAGGCTGATTGTTCAGATTTCACCTGCGTTTTTCTATGTCTGGGATAGGGGAACGGAATCCTTGCATGGCAATTGCCGGTGAATGGCGAACCGCATCGTGGGCAGGCACCCGGTCGTTCCTAAAATGTTTGAGGAGGAAGAAAGTTATGCTGAATGTAGTAAAAAGTGTGAATGATGCCGTCAACGGCATCGTGTGGGGCTGGCCTGCGCTGATTCTTCTGGCATTTGTCGGCGTGCTGATGACCTGCCTGACGAGGTTTTTCCAGATCAGCCATATCGGGCACTGGATGAAGCGGACCATCGGGGCGATTTTCAGCGACAAGGATGTGACCGGGCATACACAGGATAAGTCGATTTCGCAGTTCCAGTCGCTGTGTACGGCGTTGGCGGCGACGGTCGGCACCGGTAACATCGTCGGTGTGGCGGGCGCGATTATGGTCGGCGGTCCGGGTGCGGTGTTCTGGATGTGGCTGATTGCGTTCTTTGGAATGATGACGAACTATTCGGAGAATGTGCTTGGTATCTATTACCGCAGGAAAAACAGTGCAGGCGAGTGGTCTGGCGGCGCGATGTATTATCTGAGAGACGGACTTGGTGCAAAGCCCGGCTGCAAGGGCATCGGTGCGGTGCTTGCGGTGCTGTTCTCGATTTTCTGTTTCCTGGCGTCCTTTGGTATCGGAAATATGACGCAGGTGAACTCGATTTCCGGTAATATGGAGTCCGTATTTGGCGTACCGACCTGGCTGACCGGTATTGTGGTTCTGATTCTTGCGGGTCTGGTTATTGTCGGCGGTTTGAAGAGAATCGCATCCGTGACGGAGAAAATCGTGCCGTTCATGGTGGTTCTTTACATATTGGGTACAGTCGTGATTCTGATTACGAACATCTCACAGGTTGGTGCGGTGTTCGGAGCGATTTTCAGCGGCGCGTTTGCGCTGAAGGCTGCAGGCGGCGGTGTCGTCGGCTACGGCATCAAGCTGGCGATCGAGCAGGGTATGAAGCGCGGTGTGTTCTCGAATGAGGCTGGTCTTGGTTCTTCTGTTATGGTTCACTCGAACTCCAATGTAAGCGAGCCGGTTCGCCAGGGCATGTGGGGCATCTTCGAGGTGTTCGCGGATACCATCATTGTATGTACGCTGACTGCGTTCGCACTGCTTTCCTCCGGGCTGGTTGATCTGGAGACCGGTGAGACCGTAGCGGAGTATGCCGGCGTCACCCTGACAAAGGCAAATATTGTCGCGCAGGTCTTCTCGATGCACTTTGGTCAGATCGGCGCGGCGTTCGTGGCAATCGCGATTATGCTGTTCGCATTCTCGACGGTCCTTGGCTGGAGCCATTACGGCACAAAGGCCTGCGAGTTCCTGTTTGGTGAGAAATATACGATCATTTACCGTGTGGTATTTGTTATCGCTATCTATGGCGGCGCTGTGATGGGCGACAACCTTGCATGGGATCTGGCTGACACCTTCAATGGACTGATGATGATCCCGAACCTGATCGGCGTGCTTGTCCTCTCTCCGCAGGTGTACCAGATTACACAGAATTATGTGAATCGTGTGCTGAAAGGGAAAAAGGAGAAGCCGATGCTTTCCGCGTTCCCGGAGGTGCAGAAGGAGCAGGAAGAGAAGCTCGCAAAAGAGGGCGTCTGAGAAAACAGCTGCTTGCGTTGTGAATGCTTTTAAGAATGGATAGCGGCATTGCGGATGTTTATATGAGTGAACAGCAGCAGGCATCTGCATAATCGCAAAAGAATGAATGCCGGTGGTCGAAAGACTGCCGGCAGTTTTTATTTTATAGGAAGCTTCGTTCCTGCAAAGCAAGAAATGCTTCATGAGAGAGATGCATGGTACAAAGTATTGTTTCATGTAAACTGTGCGCAGCGAAAAAACGTTTCGCGATGGGCGTGGTACTGTAAAAAATGCTTGAAAGAGTGAAATACTCAGGTGCAAATTCCAGATAAGTATGGTAAAATTTAAACAGAATTTGGTTTTGGGGGCGAAGCAGGATGACGGAATTTGATGTGATTATTATCGGCGCCGGGCCGGGAGGGATTTTCGCGGCGTATGAAATGGCGATGCGGAGACCGGAACTGCGGGTGGCGGTGTTTGAAAAAGGGCATGCGCTCGAGCGGCGGAAATGTCCGATTGACGGTAAGAAAATCAAGTCGTGCGTCGGCTGTGCGACCTGCTCGATCATGAGCGGATTCGGCGGGGCGGGCGCGTTTTCGGACGGGAAATACAATGTGACGAACGATTTCGGCGGGACGCTTTACCAGTACATTGGCAAGGATAAAGCACTGGAGCTGATGTATTATGTGGATGAGATTAATATGAAATACGGCGGGGAAGGCACGAAGATGTACACGACCGCCGGGAAGAAGTTCAAAAAGCTCTGCATGCAGAATAAGCTGAGTCTTCTGGATGCCTCCGTGCGCCATCTGGGAACGGATATCAATTATACGGTGCTGGAGAATCTGTATGCGTTCCTCAAGGATCGGGTTGCGTTTTATTTTGACACACCGGTGGAGGGCGTGGAGAAGGCGGAAAACGGATATTTTGTGCAAGTGGCGGAAAGCGGTGCCGGGCAGAATGCCGGGACGGTTTTTCACTGCCGCTCCTGTGTGATTTCGGTCGGCCGCAGCGGCAGCAAGTGGATGGAGAATATCTGTGAATCGATGGAAATTCCGACGAAATCCAACCGTGTGGACATTGGCGTGCGGGTGGAGCTTCCGGCTGTCATTTTTTCGCATCTGACCGATGAGCTTTACGAGAGCAAGATCGTCTACCGGACGGAAAAATTTGAGGACCGGGTGCGCACCTTCTGCATGAATCCTTACGGCATTGTTGTAAATGAAAATACGAACGGCATCATCACAGTCAACGGCCACAGCTACGAGTCAGAGGACATGCGGACGGAAAACACGAATTTCGCGCTTCTTGTGGCAAAGCATTTTTCCGAGCCATTCAAGGACAGCAATGGCTACGGCGAGAGCATCGCGCGTCTTTCCAATATGCTGGGCGGCGGGGTGATCGTCCAGCGGTTTGGCGATCTGGTGCGCGGCCGCCGCAGCACGGTTTCCCGCATCGAAGAGGGACTGGTGCGGCCGACTCTGCAGGCGACGCCGGGGGATTTAAGTTTGGTGCTGCCAAAGCGGATCCTGGACGGCATCATCGAGATGATATACGCGCTGGATAAAATCGCTCCGGGCACGGCGAACGACGATACGCTTCTTTACGGCGTGGAAGTGAAGTTTTATAATATGGAAGTCGAAATTGACGAGAATCTGGAGACAAAATACAGGGGGCTGTATGTTATCGGAGACGGCAGCGGCGTGACGCATTCGCTTTCCCACGCATCCGCGAGCGGCGTGTGCGTCGGGCGGAAAATCTGCGAAGAACCCTGACAGAGATGCAGGAAAAATAAAAGACAGAGGAGGAACGCCGGGATGAAGGAGACGGGAACTGAGATTGCAAAAATCGTACAGATGGCGAATCGTTTGTCGGCACGCGTGATGCGTGAAGAAGGGCTGGGGAAGGCGGAGGCTGATCTGGTTCGGCTGGTCCGGGAGCAGCCGGGCATTTCACAGAAAATTGCCGGTGAGACTCTGGATATGGATAAGGGTGCGGTGGCGCGCCGGGCGGTGAATCTTGAGAAGAAAGGCTATCTGACGCGAAAAAACAATCCGGCGGATGCGCGCAGCCAGCTGTTATATCCGGCGGATCGTGCAGAGCGCTTCAGGGACTCGGATGCGTCTGCGGAGGAGGCTTTTTATCAATGGCTGTTTGCCACGCTTCCGGAAGCGGAACGAGCGGCATTTTACGATACGGTACATAAACTCAGCCGGAGCGCAGAGACAGAGAGCAATGATGGTTTTCCGAATGTATGTGACCGGTTGGGAAGACCGGCCCTGAAGACGGAGAACGGACCGGAAAACCGTCAGCGGAAACCGGCCGGGACGGCAAAAAGCCGCAGAGAGCCGGACGTCTGGCTTCTGTAGATGATTTTTGAAAAAACTTGATGATTGAGGGATATGGTATATGAAACTAGCAGTCTATTGTGCCTCCTCCAAACACCTGGATCAAAAGTATTTTGACCTCGGATATGAGTTTGGAACGTTATTGGCAAAGAGGGGGCATACCCTTGTGTACGGCGGCTACAACGAGGGCATCATGGGAAAGGTGGCGGAGGGCGTCACTGCAAATGGAGGCGAAATCATCGCCGTTGTGCCGAAGATATTTGACACCGAAGAAATGACTTATCCCGGCTGTGGGGAAGTGATTCATACAGATACGATGAGCGACCGGAAATCGATGATGGAGTCCGTCGCGGACGGATTCGCGGTGCTTCCCGGCGGCGTCGGTACATACGATGAATTTTTCGGGACGCTCTGCCTGAAAATGCTGGGCGAGTTGGACAAGCCGGTCGCGATTCTGAATGCGTTTGGCTATTATGACCCTATGCGTGCGATGCTGGAGAAAAACCGGGAAGAGGGATTTCTGGATTATGGGGCGCTGGAGGAAATAAAGTATTTTACGGAATGTGAGGCGCTGCTCGAGGAACTGGAAAACGGCCTGCCGGGCAGCTGCGCCCAGATGACAGAAGAGACGATGAATACGAAAAATACAGATACTGAAAATAAGTCAGAGGCATTAAAAAAGTCAGAGACATTAAAAAAGACAGATGGAATCCTGCTGGATGTGGACGGCACGCTCTGGGATTCGACCGGGATTGTCGCGAAAGCCTGGACCTGTGCAGTGCGCGAGAACGGCTGCCCGGATAAGACGGTGACGCCCGGGATGCTGCAGGCTCTGTTCGGGCGGACAATGGACGTGATTGCGGACAATCTTCTGCCGGAGCTGACGCCGGAGCACCGCTATCGGATCATGGATGTCTGCTGTGTCTATGAGCAGCAGGCATTGGAACAGATGGAAGGATGCGCCATCTGCTATCCGGGCGTTCAGAAGACGATACGGGAGCTTTCAAAGCGTGTGCCGGTCTTCATCGTCAGCAACTGCCAGAAGGGGTATATTGAGCTGTTTCTTGACAAAACGGCGCTTGGGGCCTGTGTCACGGATTTTGAGTGCTTTGGCAATACCGGGAAAAGCAAGGGCGAGAACATCCGGCTGCTTGTGAACCGCAATCATCTGAAGCATCCGGTGTATGTGGGCGACACGCAGGGAGACTGCGATGCGGCGAGAGAAGCAGGGGTTCCGTTTATCTATGCAAAATACGGGTTTGGTACGGCGGACAGCGCGGATGCGGAAATCGAAAGCTTTCCAGAGTTAAAAATGATTATTTGACTTCTGGATGCGGCAATCGTCTTTCAATTGTGTTTTTCAGGGGAATCGGTTACGGATGCAGGATTTGAACAGAGGAGGATTTAGAAATGAAGCGGATGATCTGGATGTTTATCGTGAATCTTATTCATGTGCCGAGGGTGCTGTATCAGCTGCTGACGAGGGCGGCGCACCCGGAGCGGTACACGGAAGAAGAGCGGTACGCCGTGATTCATGAGATTGCGGAACGGGGGATCAAAGGCGGCCGGGTGGACGTCGTATCCAGCGGTGTGGAGAATCTGCCGAAGGAGGGCGGATACATTCTTTATCCGAACCATCAGGGCCTTTTTGACGTTATGGTACTGATCGACCTGCACCAGAAGCCGGTGACTGCGGTTCTCAAAAAAGAATTGGTGAACATTCCGCTTCTGAAGCAGATTATCATCTGTCTCGACGCACTGGCTCTGGACCGCTCGGATGCCCGACAGGGCCTGAAGGTTGTTCTGCAGGTGGCGGAGGATGTAAAGAAAGGGAAAAAATACATC
Source organism: Lachnospiraceae bacterium (assembly GCA_021199475.1). GTDB lineage: Bacteria > Bacillota > Clostridia > Lachnospirales > Lachnospiraceae > Choladousia. Next base: position 24,270 of record JAJQHZ010000123.1, on the reverse strand, counting down.
ATTTTTGCGGAGGGCACGCGCAGCCGCAATGGCAACCACCTTCTGGACTTTAAGGGCGGCAGCTTCAAGAGCGCGACAAAAGCGAAGTGTCCGATCGTGCCGGTGGCGCTGATTGATTCCTACAAGCCGTTCGATACCGGCTCGCTTGCTCGTGTGACGGTGCAGGCACATTTTCTGGATCCGATCCCGTATGAGGAATATAAGGATATGAAGACCCCGCAGATCGCGGAGATGGTGAAATCGCGGATCGAGGAAAAAATCGCCGCCTGCGGGGGCGTATAAAGGAGCATTTCTATGTTTCCGGATCGTTTTTGCAGGGAGCCGGGTAAGGAATGAAAAACCATCTTGCAAATCCGATGTATACTGTGTTAATATGGTGGAAAACTATACAGGGGGAACGGCTGTGAAGCTATGGACCGCGCGTGAATTACGGATTCCGGACGGCCGTTTCGGATGGAAAATCATTGCATTGACGGAAAATACATGCGGGGGCATGGGGGAGTGTTTCCTGCCGTGAAAGGGGTTTATGATATGCCGGCTTCGGATGTTGGGATTGATCTGGGCACAGCCAGTATTCTGGTCTATGTCAGGGGTAAGGGTGTTGTGTTAAAGGAACCGTCGGTCGTGGCGTATGACCGCGATACGAATAAGATAAAGGCGATCGGGGAGGAAGCGCGGCTGATGCTTGGCAGGACGCCGGGCAATATTATTGCGGTCCGTCCGATGCGAAAGGGTGTGATTTCGGACTATACGGTGACAGAGCAGATGCTGAAATATTTTATCCAGAAGGCGATCGGGAAGATGTCATTCCGGAAGCCGCGGGTGAGCATCTGTGTGCCGAGCAGTGTGACTGAGGTCGAGAAAAAGGCTGTGGAGGACGCGACCTATCAGGCAGGTGCGCGCGAGGTGCATATTATTGAGGAGCCGGTTGCGGCGGCCATCGGGGCAGGGATCGATATTTCGCGTCCGTGCGGGAATATGATTGTGGACATCGGCGGCGGCACCTGCGATGTGGCGGTGATTTCGCTTGACGGGATCGTTGTCAGTACCTCGATTAAGGTGGCGGGGGATGATTTTGATGAGGCGATCGTCAAATATGTCCGGAAAAAATACAGCCTGATGATCGGGGAACAGACAGCGGAGGAGATAAAGATTACGATTGGGACGGCGTTTGAGAAGCCGGAGCCGAAGGTGATGGAGGTCAAAGGGCGTGATCTGGTGACCGGTCTGCCTAAGACGATCCGTGTGACCTCAGAGGATACTCGTGACGCGCTCAAAGAGGTGACCGGGCAGATTGTCGATGCGGTGCACAGCGTGCTGGAGCGCACGCCGCCGGAGCTGGCGGCAGATGTCGTGGACCGGGGCATTGTGATGACGGGCGGCGGTTCGCTGCTTTCCGGGCTGGAGGAACTGATTGAGGCGCGGACGGGCATCAACACCATGGTTGCGGAGGATCCAATGACGGCGGTCGCGGTCGGCACAGGACGGTTCGTGGAACTGACGGCGGCGAATAATACGAAGCCGATGGAGAATAAGTGAGGCAGGGCGACCCCGACGGAGAATAGACCGTCTGGTGGCGGGAAGTTCGAAGCCGATGGAGAATGAGAATAGGAATAAGAATAAGTGAGACACGGCGATTCGTGAAGAATGGCGGACCGTCAGCTGACGGCGGCCAATGATTCAGAAATGCCGGGTAATAAGTAAGGCATGGCAATGGAGTTCTATGGAAAAGCTGGAAGGATACATTGATCACATTATATTCAGAAACAATGAAAACGGCTATACCGTGTTTGTGCTCGCGGCGCAGGAGGTGGAGATACCTCCTGCTTATGCGCGGCAGAACAAGAAAGCTTCCGGCTCGAAGCGGCCCGGGCAGGAGGAAAACACAATTACCTGCGTGGGTACGCTTTCTTACATTGGCGAGGGCGAGAAGGTCGAGCTGGAAGGCGAGTATATCTCGCACCCGTCGTATGGAGATCAGTTTAAAATCTCAAACTGTATGGTAAAGGCGCCGGATGACGCGGAGTCAGTGGAGCGGTATCTGGGCAGCGGAGCGATCAAGGGGGTCGGTGCAGCGCTGGCCGCGCGGATTGTCCGCCATTTTGGGGAGGATACGTTCCGGATTATTGAGGAAGAGCCGGAACGGCTGGCTGAGATTAAGGGAATCAGCGGACGGATGGCGCGCGAGATTGCGGATCAGGTCTATGAGAAGCGCGATATGCGCAAGGCGATGATTTATCTGCAGCAGTTTGGCGTCTCGACGTCTCTGGCTGTGAAGATTTATCAGAAATACGGCATGGGCATGTATCAGGTGCTCGCGGAGAATCCGTACCGGCTGGCGGATGACATTGTCGGTGTGGGCTTTCGGATTGCGGATGAGATTGCGAGGAGGGCCGGGGTCAGCATTGATTCCGAATATCGCCTGAAAAGCGGTGTTTTTTATGTGCTGCAGCAGGCGGGCGGCGAAGGACACGTTTTTTTGCCGAAGGAGCGGCTGCTGGCGCGCTCCGGCGAGCTGCTTGGCGTGGAGCTGGAGGACATTGATCAGTTTTTGACGGATCTGGCAATTGATAAGAAAATTGTGGTGAAGCAGGAGCGGGAGCAGACGCGGGTCTACACGGCTTCTTCTTATTATATTGAGATGAGCACAGCGCGGATGCTGTGCGATCTGAATATTTCCTGCGAAATTGACCGGAACGTGGTATTTCGCAGGATTGCGGAGATTGAAAAAAAGACGAATACGACGCTGGATGAGAAACAGAAAATGGCGGTTCTTGAGGCGGCTCGGTGCGGTCTGCTGGTGATCACGGGTGGTCCCGGCACCGGTAAGACCACGACCATCAATACCCTGATTTCGTATTTTGAGTCGGAAGGGCTGCGCATTTTGCTGGCGGCGCCGACCGGGCGCGCGGCGAAGCGCATGACGGAGGCGACCGGATGGGAGGCGAAGACCGTCCACCGGCTGCTGGAGATCAGCGGTCCGACGGAGGAAAACAGCCAGGAGAGCTTTGGGCGGAACGAGGAGAATCCGCTGGACGCGGATGTGATTATTGTCGATGAGATGTCAATGGTGGATATTTACCTGATGCATTCCCTGCTGAAAGCAGTGACCATCGGCACCCGTCTGATCATGGTGGGGGATGTGAACCAGCTTCAGTCTGTCGGACCGGGCAGCGTTCTGAAGGACATTATCGCATCAGAACAGGTGCCGGTCGTGCGCCTTACCCGGATTTTCCGGCAGGCATCAGAGAGCGATATTGTCGTCAATGCGCATAAAATCAACCGGGGCGAGCATATTTTGCTTGATAACAAAAGCCGGGATTTCTTCTTTTTGAAACGGCAGGACGCGAATGTCATTATCAGTATCGTGATTCAGCTGATCCGGGAAAAGCTGCCCCGTTATGTAGATGCGGAGCCATTTGATATTCAGGTGCTGACGCCGATGCGCAAGGGCCTGCTCGGTGTGGAGCGGCTGAACCGGATTCTGCAGGAATATCTGAATCCGCCGGACAAGAACAAGCGGGAGCATGAGCAGAATGGCGTGACTTTCCGTGAGGGAGATAAGGTCATGCAGGTGAAGAACAATTACCAGCTGGAGTGGGAGATCCGCGGCCGCTACGGGATTCCGGTGGAAAAGGGCGTCGGTGTATTTAACGGCGACATGGGAATTGTCCGGGAAATTAATTTGCAGTCCGAGCAGATTACAGTTGAATTTGACGAACACCGCATGGTAGTATATACATACAATATGTTAGAGGAGCTGGAGCTGTCCTATGCGGTGACGATTCATAAGTCGCAGGGCAGCGAGTATCCGGCGGTAGTGATCCCGCTTTTGACCGGTCCGCGGATGCTGATGAACCGGAATCTTTTGTATACGGCGGTCACCCGCGCGCGCAAGTGCGTCACGCTGGTCGGAGACGCGAACACCTTCGATCAGATGATTGACAACATCGTGGAGCAGAGGCGTTATACGGCGCTGGATGAGCGGATCCGTGAGATTGCGGAAGCCGATGCTGCAGACGATCTGGCCTGAAGCTGGTGCAGACGTAGCTTTCGATCATGAAAAGCCGGTATTATCTGATTTGCGCATGACAGACGGATGTAACAGACACAGGTGCACCTGCAATGCGGGCGGTCAGAAGCATAAAGATGATTTGAACAGAATATGTCAGTCGAACCCCGGGAAACGTTCGATAAGGACATGAGAATAAAGAAAGAAAAAGGAAACATGGCAGCGCGAAAAATTGGCGACACAGCGGTTCGGCTTTTATACCCGCCGCGGTGTCCTCTTTGCGACCAGATCCGCCCCGCGCGAAGCGCACAATATAATCTGGTGTGCGAGTCCTGCCGCCCCTCTCTGCCGTGGATTTCGGAGCCCGCGTGCATGAAATGCGGCAAGCCGCTTGCGAGAGAGGAGTCGGAGTATTGCGAGGACTGCATGCGGACCCGGCACCTGTTTGACCAGGGAAGGGCGGCGTTTGCCTATTCCGGAGCACTGCGGCACAGCGTTTACCGGATGAAATTTCAGAACCGCCGTGATTATCTGGATTTTTACGCGGAGGCAATGGTGCGGGCAGGGCAGCGCTGCTTAGAGCTCTGGCACCCGCAGGTGATCGTGCCGGTTCCAATGCACTGGAAAAAACGTGCCACGCGCGGGTATAACCAGTCAGAGCTTCTTGCGGTTCGGATCAGCCGTCTGACCGGGATTCCCTGTGACAAAAAGCTGCTTCGCTGTATTCGCTATACGGGAAATCAGAAGGAATTGAATCGGAGGGAACGGCTGCAGAACCTGAAGGGGAGCTTTGCGGTGCGGATGCCGGAGCCTTCACAGGAAAGGGTCCTGCTGATTGACGATGTCTACACGACCGGAAGCACGATGGACGAGGCGGCCCGGGCGCTGCGGGATGCGGGAGTCCGGCAGATTTATTTCCTGACCATCTGTACCGGAAAAGGGAAGCGGCATGCCTCATCTGTGCCAGACAGAGCAAAGCCCCGGATCAGGGACCAGACACGGATGTGATGTATGAAAAGAAAAATCAGTAAACGGGTTCCATGGCCCCATGGGTGCCTTTTGCGGAAAAGGCGGACTATACAAAAGAAAAAAAGTTTGGGAAAAAGTTTGCATGACACGAAATCTGTGCTATACTGAGAAAGCACCATCAGGGGAGCAAGAGGGGAGCGTAGAATGAACAATATTCTTTTTTGGCTGAGTGACAATCTGTCATGGCTGACAATACCGACCGTATCGATTACGGTCACAGATGTTCTTGAGATTCTGATTTTAGCGTTTCTCGTTTACAATCTCCTGCTTTGGATACAGAACACACGGGCCTGGAGCCTGCTGAAGGGTATGGCGATTCTGGCGGGGTGCATCGCCCTGGTCTATCTGCTGCAGATGACCACGCTGATGTATCTGGTGAACCGGATCGTCGATATTGCGATTACTGCCGCGGTTGTTGTGTTTCACCCGGAGATCCGCAGGGCGTTGGAGCGGCTCGGAGAGAGGCCGTTTTTTTCCGGCCTGTTTCAGTTTGGCGACAGTGATAAGAACGTGTCGGAGCGATTCAGCGATAAGACGATTAATGAGATTGTGAATGCATCCGTCGAGATGAGCAAGGTAAAGACGGGCGCGCTGATTGTCATTGAGCAGAATACCCGTCTGGAGGAGTATGAGCGGACGGGGATTATGCTGGACTCGATTGTGACGAGCCAGCTGCTGATCAATATTTTTGAACACAACACGCCGCTTCACGACGGCGCTGTGATTATCAAAGGGAACCGCATTACGGCGGCTACCTGCTATCTCCCGCTGTCTGATAATATGATGCTCAATAAGGCATTGGGCACCAGACATCGCGCGGGAGTCGGTATCAGCGAGGAGACAGATTCAAAGACCGTCATCGTCTCGGAGGAGACGGGGGCGATTTCTGTCGCTTATAAGGGCGAGCTGAAGCATGGGATCTCGTCGGAAGAGCTGAAACAGCAGCTGGAGATCCTGCAGAACAAATCAGTTGCTCCCAGAAAATTCAGGTTCTGGAAAGGGCGGGCGAAGAATGAAGCATAAGATACGCTTAAGGATTCCGAAACGGCTGAGCAGGAACCTGGGGCTGAAGCTGCTGTCCGTGGGCGTGGCGTTTCTGATCTGGCTGGTGGTGGCGAATGTTGACAACCCTACCAAATCCAAGCTGTTTCGGGATATAAAAATAGAGATTATCAATGAGGACAGTGTGACAGAGATTGACAAGGCATTTGATATTGTCTCTGACGACTCGGTTACGATTAAGGTGACAAAGCGCAGGAGGGTGCTGGAAAGCCTGTCTGCGTCGGATTTTACGGTCATAGCGGATATGGAAAATCTGACGGAGATGAATACGGTGCCTCTTACGGTGACCTGCAGCAATTCCGCGGTCACGCTGGATGAGATTACGGTCGTGCCGTCTTCGATGAAGGTAGAGCTGGAACAGATTGTCGAAAGCGAATTTGTAGTGACGGTAGAGACGACGGGAACCCCGGAGACCGGATATGAGGTCGGCACGACCGAGGTCGTAGAGGGAAAGACGGTGCAGCTTGCGGGTCCGGAGAGCCTTCTGGAGCGTATCGGGCAGGTGACGGCGTCCGTGTCAGTAGATGGCATTTCAACGGATCAGCGGATCAGCTCGACCCTGACGATATCCGATAAGAATGGAGACACGCTGAGTGAAACGCAGATGAGCCGTCTGCAGATCAAGGATTCTTCCGGAGTGCTGCTTTCTGACAATACGGTATCGGTAAACGTGGTGCTGTGGGAAGTGAAGTATGAGGTACCGATCGTGATTGAGACGAGCGGGAGCCCGACGAGCGGCTACGAGGTGACTTCTGTGACGACGGTGCCATCTACGGTGAACCTGGTCGGCACGACGGAGGCGCTCGCGGAAATCACGGAGATTGCGGTGAGTACACCCGTTTCGGTAGCGGGGGCCACCGAGACCTATACGCAGGAGGTAGATCTGACGGAGACCATCGGGGCGCTTGAAAATGTTCGGCTTGCCTCGGGTGTGGATTCTGTGATATCCGTTACGATTCAGGTGGAGCGGCGCGATGACCAGACGGTGCAGCTTGCACTTTCGGAGCTCGTTGTGCAGAATCGACCGGACGATATGGTTCTGACCTTTTCGCCGGCGGATATGATTTCGGTGACGGTCCGTGCAGAGGATGGAGAGAGTACGATCACGTCTGGTGAGATTACAGCGACCATAGATCTGTCTGTGTGCACGGAGCCGGGCGATTACGAGATACCGGTGGAAATAGAGCTGCCGGACGGATATACGCTGGTGTCGGATGTGACACTGATGGTAAACGCGGCAGAGTCTGAACAGATTGAGGCATCAACGGAGGAATAAATCGGATGGAGAGAAGAATGACGGTAAAAAATGAGCTGGGTCTCCATTTACGTCCGGCCGGGGAATTGTGTACACTTGCGATGGAGTATGAGTCAAAGATTCTGATTCATTTCAGAGACCGGGAATTCAATGCGAAAAGCCTGCTGAGCGTTTTGAGCGCCTGTGTGCAGTGCGGTGATGAGATTGTCATGACCTTTGAGGGCCCGGACGAGGAAGAGGCAGCAGAGCGGATTTCTGCGTTCATCTATGGTCTGAATGGATAATATGTCATTTTTGGCGCAAGCGGCAAAAGGGCAGGATCCTGCGGTTTGCCGGAAAGGGGAATTTCGCACTTCATGAAGAAAAGGGAACAATACAAGAGACTGATTATGTTTCTGGCTTCTGTATTGATCGTGGCGATCCAGACAGCGGTATTTGCGTACGCCTGGTTTCATGATTATCATTTCAAAGACGTCATCGGAAGAAGATACAGCTTTTGGGGCCATCTGGCCCTTCTTTCGCTGTACGCATTTCTGGTGGTCGTCGTTTCGAAGCTCTTTTCTGCCTTCAAGGTGGGATATCAGAGGGTGCTGGATGTCCTGCTCTCACAGATTTTTTCCGTATTGATTGTGAATGCAATTGTATATGTTCAGCTGGCCTTGATCGGCCGGTGGAGATTCCTGGAACACATCGGGCCAATGCTGCGTGTGTGCGCGGTGAATCTGGTGGCGGTGATTCTGTGGGTGCTTTTCATGCGCTGGATTTATGTGCGGATTTATCCTCCGCACGCGATTCTGCTGATTTACGGAAAGGCCAGCCCGAAGTCCCTGATTGAAAAGATGAAAAAACGCAAGGATAAATACGTCATTCAGGGAACGATCTCTCTGGATCGGGGGATTGAGGCGATTGAAAAAGAGATTCTGAAGCATCAGGCGGTGATGATCTGTGACATTCCGTCCCATGAGCGCAACCTCTTTCTGAAGTTTTGCTTTGAGCATGATATCCGGTGCTATTGCCAGCCAAAGATTTCGGATATCATGATCATGAGTTCCGAAGAGATTAATATGTTCGACACACCGCTGCTTCTGTTCCGGAACCGGGGACTGACGGTGGAGCAGCAGGCAATCAAGCGGGTTTTTGATGTAGTAGTATCAGCGGTGGCACTGGTGATTCTGCTGCCGCTGTTTTTGGTGATTGCCGCTTTGATTAAGGGCTATGACGGCGGTCCTGTCTTTTACCGTCAGAAGCGCCTGACGAAGGATGGAAAGGTCTTCATGGTCTTTAAATTCCGCAGCATGCGCGTCGATTCGGAAAAACAGGGCGCACGCCTGGCCGCGAAGGGCGACAGCCGTATCACGCCGGTCGGGAAGGTACTGCGCAACATCCATTTTGATGAGCTGCCGCAGCTTCTGAACATTCTTGCCGGGGATATGTCTCTGGTGGGACCGCGCCCGGAGCGCCCGGAGATTGCCGCGGAATACGAGAAAGAGATTCCGGAATTTTCCTATCGCCTGAAGGTGAAAGCGGGTCTGACCGGCTATGCGCAGGTCTATGGAAAATACAACACGAAGCCCTATGACAAGCTGAAGCTTGATCTGACCTACATTGAGAATTTTTCATTCCTGCTGGATCTGCAGCTGATTGCGACGACTGTAAAGATTCTGTTCCAGAAAGAAAATACCGAGGGTGTGGAAGAGTGGCAGAAGACCGCGTCCACCGGAGACGCGAGAAAAACGGACGCAAAGCAGACGGAACCGGGCGTGCCGGAAAACGGGAAAATGGATGCAAAAGCAGCTGGGAACAGAAAAACGGATTTGAAAGCGGGAAATCTGGATTTATCGGATGCGGGCAGGGCAGATACCGGAGCGTCGGATGCGGGTGAGGCAGGGATTGCTGCTTCAGATTCGGGGTCGGCGGGGAACCGGGCTACGGACGATGCAGTCCCTCTTGTCTCGGTGATTATACCGGCCTGCGGATGCGCGGGCACGATTCAGAAGGCCATTGATTCTGCCCTGGTTCAGGAGGTGCCGCTGGAGATTCTGGTCTTCAACGACTGTTCCCCTGACAATCTGGATTCTGTGGTGAAGCAGTATCAGTCCGTTCGGCGGGTCCGTTATTACAAAAATGCGCAAAGCCTCGGAGCAGCGGGCTCCCGCAACCGCGGCGTGCAGATGGCAAAGGGCAGATACGTTGCATTTCTGGATGCGGACGACTGGTGGGAGCCGGACAAGTTAAAAAAGCAGCTTGCGCTGCTGGGAGAGGATGGAGCCGGACAGTCATCCGCTTTATCTCAGGCGACTGCACCGGTTCTGTGTGCGACTGCGCGCGAACTGATCACGCCGGGTGGCGCGCTGACCGGACATGTGATCCCGGTTCGGGATAAGATCACCTATCGGCGGCTGCTGCTGCACAACTGCATCAATTGCTCCTCGGTTGTGCTTCGGACGGATGTCGCCCGGGAATTTCCGATGGAGCATGAGGACAGCCATGAGGACTATATTGCATGGCTGCGTATTTTGAAGAAATATGGGTGTGCCGTTGCAGTAAACGAACCGCTGCTCAAATACCGCCTGACGGCCTCCGGAAAATCCGGCAGCAAGCTGCGCTCCGCGCGGATGACCTACCGGGCCTACCGCTACGCGGGATTCGGCGTTCTCCCATCTGTGTGCCTTTTCTGCGCATACGCAGTCAATGGGGTGCTGAAGTACTCCGGAGCGTTTTTGAGCAAGTGGGAGAACTAAGGAACTGGTTATGAATTTTTACCGTTCCGGAGGATACCGGGATTTGTATGTATGCGGTGTCTGACTGTGCTTTAAGACGGTAAATCTGCTTCTAAAATATGCAAAATCGTCAGGAGGAAAATGTAAATGATACAGAAACTGATTGAGAACATCAAAAAGACGAATGCGCCAATCGTGGTGGGATTAGACCCGATGCTGAACTACATTCCGGAGCAGATCAAGAAAGCGGCGTTTGCGGAATATGGCGAAACACTGGAAGGGGCTGCTGAGGCCATCTGGCAGTATAATAAGAAAATTATCGACGCGGTCTATGACCTGATTCCGGCGGTGAAGCCGCAGATTGCCATGTATGAGCAGTTTGGCCTTCCGGGACTTGCCGTGTTTAAACGGACGATCGATTATTGCAAGGAAAAAGGTCTGATTGTGATCGGCGACGTCAAGCGCGGAGACATCGGCTCAACATCTGCTGCATATGCGACGGCTCATTTAGGGAAGGTGACCGTTGGCACACAGCAGCTGACGCCGTTTGGTGAGGATTTCGCCACTGTGAACCCCTATCTGGGTACGGATGGCATCAAGCCATTTCTGGATGTGTGCAGGGAGGAAAAGAAAGGCATTTTCATTCTGGTCAAGACCTCCAATCCGTCAAGCGGAGAATTTCAGGATCGCCGCATCGAGGACGCTGCCGACGCTGCTTCGGCGCTTTCTGTCAGTCATACGGAGAAAGACGGCGGCTCCCGCACACTGTATGAGCTGGTGGGCGAAAAGGTGGCTGAGTGGGCTGATTCCTGCATGGGTGAGACCTACAGCTATGTCGGCGCGGTTGTCGGCGCAACTTATCCGGAGGTGGGGAAGGTGCTGCGGCGCGTGATGCCCAAATCCTTTATCCTTGTACCTGGCTATGGAGCGCAGGGCGGAACGGCCGCGGACCTGGCGCCATACTTTAATGAAGACGGACTGGGCGCTATCGTCAATTCCTCACGCGGAATCATCGCCGCGTATAAGCAGGATAAATACGCCTCCTTCGGCCCGGAGCATTTCGCGGAAGCGAGCCGTGCCGCAGTCGTGGACATGATCGAGGACATTGACCGGGCACTCGCGGCCAGATAATCCGCAGTCGTGTTGTTCGGATGATCAGCAAAGGATTTCTTTTGGGGAGCGGGCTGCGTATGGCGCCTGTCAGGCGTCAGAGAGAATGATCTGGGATGGCACAGGCGCGTGAGCTGGAGAAGGATAGGTGAAAGAATGGGCGAAAAAACGATGCTGCGGGCGGTCGTCCTCTCGCAGGAGATGATAGCAGAGCAAATCTACAGTATGTGGCTTTCGGCGGAGTCGATTGCGTGCTCCGCTGTGCCGGGTCAGTTTGTATCCGTGTACAGTAACGACACCGGACGGATGCTGCCACGCCCCATCAGCATTTGCGAAACGGACAAAGAACGGGGTGCACTTCGTCTGGTTTATCGCGTTGCCGGAAAGGGAACCACGGAATTTGCTGCCTGTCAGCCGGGGGATACACTGAATCTCCTGGGACCGCTCGGCAACGGATTTCCTCTGGAGCGCTGTCCGGAGGGAAAGACTGCTTTCCTGATTGGCGGCGGAATCGGCCTTCCGCCGATGGTAGAGATTTCGAAGCAGATCAGAGGAAAGGTACAGGTCATCGCCGGATACCGGGACGAACTGTTTCTGACGGAGGAGCTGGCAGCAAATGGACAGCTGTATCTTTCTGCTGAGAGCGAAGCGCTGACAGCCTCGTATACGCGCAGCCATGGTCAGGGCTCGATCACGCATGGCAATGTATTGGACTGCATTCGCGAGAATCAGCTGCAGGCGGATGTTCTATATGCCTGTGGCCCGACTCCGATGCTGCGGGCGGTCAAGGCTTACGCACTGGAGCATGGCATTGAGTGCTGGCTGTCACTGGAAGAGCGGATGGCGTGCGGGATCGGCGCGTGTCTGGCCTGCGTCTGTGAATCGGCTGAAAAAGAAGCGCATTCACAGGTAAAAAATAAGCGCATTTGCAAAGAAGGCCCTGTATTTGCAGCGGATGAGATTGTTCTGTAGACTTCGCAGGAACCGGATGATCCGCTTTTACCATATCGTGGTGCCTGGATGAGGGCATATGGGTATAGACTGGGCATATGGGTATAGGCTAGGTATATGGGCATAGGCTAGGTATATGGGCATAGGCTAGGTATATGGGCATAGGCTAGGTATATGGGCATAGACTAGGTATATGGGTATAGACTAAGTATATGGGGTATAGACTGGGCATATGGGTATGGACTGGAAAGAATGAGGAAATCAGACGATGATAAATACAAAAGTAACCATCGCGGGCGTGGAATTGAAGAATCCGGTCATGACTGCTTCCGGGACATTTGGTTCCGGTATGGAGTACAGTGAGTTTGTCGATTTATCCAGACTGGGCGCGGTCGTGACGAAGGGAGTCGCGAACGAGCCGTGGCCGGGCAATCCGACTCCGCGTGTGGCGGAAATCCGCGGCGGCATGATGAATGCCATCGGCCTGCAGAACCCGGGGGTCGAGACATTCGGCATGCGTGACCTTCCATTTTTAAAGCAGTATGATACAGCGGTGATTGTAAATGTCTGCGGCAGAACGACCGAGGACTATCTTGAAGTGGTGGAGCGCCTCTCGGATGAAGAGACGGTCCGTATGCTGGAGATCAATATTTCCTGCCCGAATGTCAAATGCGGCGGCATCGCGTTCGGCCAGAATCCGGATTCTGTGGAAGCTATCACGCGTGAGATCAAAAAGCACGCAAAGCAGCCGGTCATCATGAAGCTCAGCCCGAATGTAACCGACATCACCGAGCTCGCGCGCGCGGCTGAGGCGGGAGGCGCGGATGCTCTTTCCATGATTAACACTCTGACCGGCATGAAAATCGACGTGAACCGCCGCACCTTCGCACTCGCGAATCATACCGGCGGCGTTTCCGGCCCGGCGATTCATCCGATAGCCGTGCGCATGGTCTATCAGAGTGCACAGGCGGTGAAAATTCCCATCATCGGCATGGGCGGCATCACCTGCGCAGAGGATGCGCTCGAATTGATTCTTGCAGGCGCCACGGCTGTCGCAGTCGGCACCGCAAATTTCCGCAATCCCCGGGCGACCATCGGCGTCATCGATGGCATCGAAGACTACATGCGCCGCCAGAATGTCGAAGACATCGGCAGCCTGATCGGGGCAGTGAAGTAAAATCGGAAAATTGGAATAGATAGAAATAAAACAGGCAACACTCCGAAATAGAAATCGGGAGGTTGCCTGTTATGTATAGAAATCAAATTTGTAAAACAGATGTCAGAAAAATGGATGGCAAGAAAAAAGTCAATCCTGTTGCAGCACGGACGGCATGGACTGCATGGATCAGCAGTGGTCTTGTAACCGCTTTGTTAGTTGCATTTCTCAATGCTGCCGTTACAGCGGCACATTTTGGTATGCTTCAGCAGGGCATTGCGGAGGAGGTCCTGCGCTTCCATGTTCTTGCCAATAGTGACAGCGAGGAGGACCAGGCTGTCAAATATCTCGTCCGTGACGCGGTATTGAGTTGGATTTCCGAGGAGAAGGATGAGTGTTCAATGGATGAACGTTCGCTGGATGAATGTTCGCTGGATGAACGTTTGCTGGATGAATATTTGCCGGAAAAATATTTACCAGCGAACAATACCAATACGCTGACGGCAGTGAACCACCATTCAGAAACGGAGTCATCTGAAACGGAAAGCGGATTAGCTGCCGCACCGGATTCACGCGAGAGTGTCCTGCAGTTTCTCGCGGACAATACCGGTCAGATCGAAGAAACAGCTAATAAGGTACTCGAAGAACAGGGGATGCCTTACCGTGCGGAGGCCGAAATCACCTGGAGCTACTTTCCGGACCGAACCTACGGAGAATGTACCTTCCCCGCAGGCTGGTATCAGGCCCTCCGCATTCGCCTCGGCGAGGCCAAAGGCCAAAACTGGTGGTGTCTGCTTTACCCGAGCCTCTGCTTTACCGATGCACTGCATGCAGTCGTAGAGGAAGAGTCACAGAAAAAGCTCGAAGAATCCCTGACAGCAGAAGAATATCAGAGCCTTCTGAAGCACCCTGAGGAGTGGAAAATCGCATTTCGGTGGTTTCGATAAACAGCGCCGACCGTGTCCGAGTCCCCCTTGACCGGTCGGCGCGTCTGGCGAGCACTTCTAAACCTTATCCCCTCTTAAACCCGGCCCGTTTCCGCATGGTCGGATCAAGTATTTTCTTCCGGATCCGCAGGCTTTTCGGTGTGACCTCAAGCAGCTCATCCGTATCGATGAATTCCAGCGCCTGTTCCAGACTCAGAATCTTCGGCGGCGTCAGCTTCAGCGCCTCATCGGAGCCGGATGCCCGCGTGTTGGTCAGGTGCTTGGTTTTGCAGACATTCAGTTCAATGTCTTCCGGCTTGGCGCTCTGTCCGATGACCATGCCGGAGTAAACCTTTTCGCCCGGCCCAATAAACAGGGTGCCGCGGTCCTGCGCGTTGAAAAGACCGTACGCGACCGATTCACCGGTCTCGAAGGCAATCAGTGAGCCAAGATTGCGGTAGGTGAGGTCGCCCTTATAGGGGCCGTAGCCGTCAAAAATCGTATTCATGATGCCGTTGCCCTTGGTGTCGGTCAGGAACTCTCCGCGGTATCCGATCAGACCGCGGGACGGGATGGAAAACTCCAGGCGGGAGTAACCGCCCTGCCCGATGCTCATACCCTGCAGCTCGCCTTTCCGGAGACTGAGCTTCTGGATGACCGTACCGGAAAATTCTTCCGGCACGTCGATGTAGCAGAGCTCCATCGGCTCCAGATTTTTGCCGCGCTCATCTGTTTTATAGATGACCTCCGCCTTGCTGACCGCGAACTCAAAGCCTTCACGGCGCATGGTCTCGATCAGGATGGACAGATGCAGCTCACCGCGGCCGGACACCTTGAACGTATCCGTGTCCTCCGTGTCCTCGACACGCAGGCTGACATCTGTATTCAGCTCACGGTACAGGCGGTCGCGGATGTGGCGCGAGGTGACATATTTGCCTTCCTGACCGGCCAGCGGGCTGTCGTTGACAATAAAATTCATCGAGATCGTCGGCTCGGAAATCTTCTGGAACGGAATAGCCTCTGGCGCTTCCGGCGCGCAGATGGTATCGCCAATGTGCAGATCCGCGATGCCGGAGATAGCGACGATCGATCCAATCGTAGCGGACGGCACATCTACTTTATTTAAAGCGTCAAATTCGTAAAGCCGGATGATTTTTACTTTGTGCTTTTTATCCGGGTCATGGTGGTTGACAATGACAGCCTCCTGATTGACCGAAATGGTTCCGCGGTCGACCTTGCCGACGCCGATACGGCCCACGTATTCGTTGTAATCAATCGTACTGATGAGCACCTGGGTCGGACCATTCTCATCTCCCTCGGGAGCCGGAATATAATTTACGATTGTCTCAAACAGAGGCTCCATATTGGTTCCCGGCACATCCGGATCTAGGCTGGCATAGCCGCCCTTCGCCGATGCATACACAAATGGGCAGTCCAGCTGCTCGTCAGAGGCCTCCAGCTCGATAAACAGCTCCAGCACCTCATCTACCACCTCGGCCGGACGGGCCTCCGGACGGTCAATTTTGTTGATGCAGACAATGACCGGCAGGCTCATCTCCAGCGCCTTGCGCAAAACAAATTTCGTCTGCGGCATTGCGCCCTCGAATGCATCGACCACCAGAATCACGCCGTTTACCATTTTGAGGACACGCTCCACCTCACCGCCGAAATCTGCGTGGCCCGGGGTGTCAATAATGTTGATCTTTGTATTTTTATAAGTGACCGCGGTATTTTTGGAAAGAATGGTGATACCGCGCTCGCGCTCCAGATCGTTGGAGTCCATGATGCGCTCCGCCACCTCCTGGTTCTGCCGGAATACACCGCTCTGCTTTAAAAGCTCGTCCACCAGTGTCGTCTTGCCGTGGTCAACATGTGCAATGATTGCAATATTTCTTACATCTTCTCTTACCATTAAACTCTCTCTCCTGACAGTTCTTCGTTATGAATCGCCTGGTCTTCGGACTGCGAAAACCGGATCCTATGGGTTTGCCGTAGCAAGTTTAGCACAAATCCCGCAGATTACAAGTATGATTAAAAAATTTTTACAAAAAAATGAAAAACAGTTCTAAAAGCGGATTTCCCAGAATAAACATAGTTTATATACAGGAAGATAGTTTCCTTGATACGAAGGAAGGGAGAGTTTTTAACTATGACAGATAAAATTATTGAAAACAATCAGGTATCCATCATGGGCAAAATCATATCCGGCTTTTCGTTCAGCCATGAAGTGTTCGGAGAGGGATTTTACATGGTGGATATTTCCGTGCAGAGACTGAGTGACTCGACCGATATTATCCCGGTGATGATCTCGGAGCGGCTGATTGACATCACAAAGGATTACCAGGGCTCTTACATACAGGTGTTCGGTCAGTTTCGCTCTTACAACCGGCACGAGGAGAAGAGAAACCGGCTGGTGCTTTCCGTATTTGCCAGAGAGGCCAGCTTTGTGGAGGAGGTCAGTGATAAGGTAAAGAGTAATCAGATTTACCTGGACGGCTATATCTGCAAAACGCCCGTGTACCGGCGCACGCCGCTCGGGCGGGAAATCGCGGATATGCTGCTGGCAGTAAACCGTCCTTACGGGAAGTCCGATTACATTCCCTGCATCTGCTGGGGGAGAAACGCCCGTTTTGCCTCGGGGTTCGAGGTAGGGGGGCATGTGCAGATTTGGGGGCGGATACAGAGCAGGGAGTATGTGAAAAAGCTGGATGAGGAAACCGCTCAGCGGCGTATCGCGTATGAGGTTTCCGTAAGCAAGCTGGAATACCTGGATTAAACACACTTATTATTTGCATTTTGTGAAGAAATGGTGTAAAATGCATGAAAGACCGTATTTCAGAGCAGAATGAGAAGAAAGGTTGCTGGAGAGAATCCGGAGGAAAGCTATGAACAAAGGAAAAATCCATATGTTTTGTGGAAGTGGTACTGGAAAAACCTCAGCGGCGCTTGGCAAGGGAATCCGCGAAGCGAGTGCGGGCAGAAGCGTGATTGTGATTCAGTTCCTGAAAGAAAAAAATAATGAGCAGGCCGCAGAATATTTCAAACGGCTCGAGCCGGAGCTGAGACTGTTCCGATTTGAGAAGTCGCCGGTGAATTATGAGAGCCTGACAGAGAGTGAGCGGGAGGATGAGTGCCGGAACATCAAGAACGGACTGAATTTCGCGAGAAAGGTGCTGGTGACAGAAGAGTGCGACATCGTGATCCTGGATGAGATCCTGGGACTGACGGACCGGGGGATTGTCACGCTGGAGGAGCTGCGCGGGTTGATCGATGCGGTTCCGGAGAGCATGGAGCTCTACCTTACCGGTACGAGCCGATGCGAAGAGCTCTGGCCGTTTGTGGATGAGGTAACGGTGATGACTTCACCGCGCGACAAAATGATCTGATACAGGAGTGAAAGGTTCAGGAAGGGGACGCCTGCGTCCCGATTCCTGAACTTTTTTAAAATGCGCAGAGCCGGGCAAGGCATATCCCATACGAAGCGTGGGATGCCCGCGCCCCACAATCGGAGATTGGGGGCATAACCCGGCGAGGGTGTATTGCGGCTAAAGCCCACGTCATAAGGGTCTACGCTCCGCTTCGGTCTGCAATTCCCTCGGCATAGGGGTCATTCACGCTCTGCAGTCAATAGTAAATATAAGAATTATAATTATAGAAACCAAAATAATCAGGGAAAACCGCGTCAGTTTCGTGATTTTTCGTGAATTCCGGGCTGTTTTTCGTTAAAATCAATTGCACATTTTCCAATTCCTGTGTAAAATAAAACGGTAAATAGGAATCATTCGATTTTCCTGTCGGTCTCTTTCTCAGATGTGAGAGGCCCGGAGGAGTTTTTGCGTAATGGCGGAGACTGAGTGAAACAAAACCCACTGATTCGGATCAATGGGTAGTTCATAGATGGCAGTGCATAGATGGGCGGGGATGATTGTGTCGGGAAAATGTGACAGCGCAGGGATTTTGAAAACAGGTATGCGCGTGATGCGGCTGTGCTTCCTTTGTTGTTTGGCGTGGATGATTGTTTATACGGTTGGGCAGGCGGAGACATCCGAAGCAGATCAATGGATCAAAACAGTATATAACGAGAATAATGGTCTGGACACCGGCGAAGCGAATGTTGTGCTCCAGACGTCGGACGGCTACATATGGATCGGCAGTTATGGCGGTCTTCTTCGTTATGATGGCAGGAATTTTGAAAACTTCAGCGTTGGAGAGAATGCGGTGGGGTCTTCAAGCATCCGGGCTCTTTACGAGGATGAAAGTGGCCGTCTTTTTATTGGGACAAATGATCAGGGTGTCTTTCTGTACGAAAACGGGATATTTACGAAACTGCCGCAGGAGACGGACGGCGAGGCCTTCTACTCCGTGCGCTCCTTTGCCGCCGACAGCGATGGGAATCTTTACGTGGGAACGACCTCTGGTCTGGCGCGAATCGTTTCATCCGGGGAGGGAGACCTGTCTTTGTCTGCCGTGGCCGGCACGGAGGATATGGTCGTTTATGACCTGACCTGCGATGAGAACGGGGTGCTCTGGGGCAGCGCGGATAGCAATGTGCTGCTGCTGGTGCAAAACGGAGAGCTGATGGGCACTCTGGATGGGGACAGCTGGTTTGAAAATGACTGCTATAGTGTATTCAGCGCTTCGGACGGGAGCATTTATCTTGGAAGCGGCGGCAGCGAGGCGGTTCGCCTGCGCCGAAAGGCGGCTGAAAACGAATCGGGCGAAAGCGATTCCGGTGAAAACGAATCGGGTGAAAGTGATTCCGGTGAAAGCGATTTCAGCGAAAGTGATTCCGATGAGAACAGGGATAGTGAGCAGAATTCGGGCGAGGGCAACTTGGACGGGTATGCGGCGGATGATTTTGAGGCAGATGTGATCGACACGGGGTCGCTGTACGCGGTAAACCGGTTTTATGAGACCGCGGATGGCGCCATCTGGGCACTCTGCGATAATGGCATTGCACAGATTGACGGGGAGGATGCCTTTCAAACCCCAAATGGGATGTCGGGGATGATTTCCTGCAGCTCGATGATCGAGGATTACGAAGGCAATTTCTGGGTGACCTCAAGCCGGACCGGGCTGACCTATTATTCTGAAGGAAAATTTTATAATTATAACGACCGCGCCAAGCTGGAAGGGATTGCGGTGAACGCGATTCTCAGACAGAACGGATATACGTATATTGGTACGGACAGCGGACTGATGATCCTGGATGAGAATTTCTGTCAGATTGAGAATGAGCTGACGGAGCTGATGGAAGGAAAACGTGTGCGCCATATTTCCTGTGGCAGTGACGGTACGTTCTGGTTCTGTGTCTATGACACCGGGCTGGTGAGATACGTGCCGGATGCGGGTGAAGCATCTTCCTCTGCGGACGAGGCGGCTGAAAGTGAAAGCGGCATTTATGAGACGGATGCGGACGGGACTGCAGAAAGCGGCATT
>JAJQHZ010000123.1:0-4510 GCA_021199475.1 Lachnospiraceae bacterium | reverse complement strand
GAAAGCGGCATTTATGAGACGGATGCGGACGGGACTGCAGAAAGCGGCATTTATGAGACGGATGCGGACGAAACGGCTGAAAGCGGCGATGATACAGAGGATACACCGGGCAGCATTGGAGAGATTCAGATGCTTACCGAGGAGGACGGGCTGCTGGCGAATCAGGTCCGCATGACACTGGAGCTGAGCGATGGAACGGTGGCGGTGGCTTCTTCCGGCGGGATCGATATTCTGGATGGTACCGAAGTGGTCCGCAGCTATGGCTCGGGCGAGCTGCCATACTCGTTCATCCTTTGTATGTATGAGGCGGAGGACGGAACCCTGGTGGCAGGAAGTGACGGCCAGGGCATCTATGAAATCACAGAAGACGGCGTGACCCAGTATTATAAAAGCGATGGCTTAAGCTCCGGCTCCGTGATGCGTATGACGAAGGATGGTTCCGGCGTCTGGATCAGCGCCGGCAGCTCGCTGTATTACCGGGATGCGGACGGAATCCGTGAGGTAGAGCTTCCGGAAAGCGCGGGCAGTATCCTGGATATTCAGATTATAGAAGATGAGGTGTGGCTGACCAAGAGCAGCGGTCTGCTGATCGCGGACCGGGAGGAGTTGCTCGCCGGGACATCTGAATTGCGGGAATTGAGTACCGAGTATGGGCTTACCGGCACGCTGGTCGCGAATTCCTGGAACTGGCTGGACGAGGAGGATGGGACGCTTTGGCTCTGCACGAACAACGGGATTTCTGCGATTGATACGGAGCATATCCCGACAAATGAGACAGAGCCGTTGGGGGCAGTCTCAAAAGTGGTCATCGATGGGGAGACCTTTGCGGTATCAGATGAAATCACGGTTCCGGCTTCCGCCACCCGTGTCACGTTTGAATTTTCTGTATTGTCCTTTACTCCTGGGGAGAAAACGATTTCGTACCAGCTGGAAGGATTCGACGAGGAGGTAAGCACCGGAAGCGCGTCCCTGACGACCGAGGCCCGCTATACAAACCTGAAAGGCGGCGATTACCAGTTCCATATTGCCATCTGCAATGAGGATGGCGTCGAGGGGAACGAGATTAGTCTGACGATTCACAAGGAAGTTTATTTTTGGCAGACGGATCGGTTTGCGATTGTGATTACCCTGGCTATTTTGCTGGCCTTGATTCTGATTTTTGCAGCGGCGTACCGCTACCGGGTGAACAGACTGAAAAAACGGCAGGCGGAGTACAAGCTGATTATTGAGCAGTCCCTGCATACCTTTGCGAACGCGATCGATGCGAAGGATAAGGACACGAACGGTCATTCCATCCGCGTGTCGAAATATTCGCGGGAAATTGCCCGCCGCATGGGATTATCCGAAGACGATCAGGATGAGATATCGTATATGGCTTTGCTACACGACATAGGAAAAATCGGCATTCCGGACAGCATTTTGAAAAAATCGGGGAAGCTGACTGCTGAAGAATGGGAGACGGTGAGGACGCATCCGCGTATCGGCGGAGAGATTTTAAGTGAATTTACTGTGATTCCGGATATTGCAGACGGAGCAAAATACCACCATGAACGCTATGACGGAACTGGCTATTGCGAAGGACTGAAGGGGGAGGAGATTCCGCAGAAGGCCCGTATTATCGCGATTGCGGATTCCTTCGACGCAATGTGCAGCACGCGGCACTATCAGGTCGGCAACACGCTGGAATATGCCCGTGAAGAGCTGCTGCGCTGCAGTGGGGCACAGTTTGACCCGGATATCGTGGGGTATATGGTGGACATGATCGACGATGGATTTGTGGATCAGGTGAAGCAGGAAAGTGAAGGATAAGCGGAAAATGAGAAAAGCACCGGGGAATAAAATCCATCCGGTGCTTTTTTTGAATCCATTAACTATTCCACCAACCGCTGTGTTCTGCTTGCAGATGACGGACTACGGATTGTCAGCTATTACACGGTATGCCCCTTCGCGACATATACCGGGAAGCTGTCGGTGCCCTTCATTTCCTTGCCTGCGCTGACGCGCACATTCTTATCCGTGATCAGGTAATCAATATTCGCGCCCGCTTCTACAACGGTATCCTGCATCAGGACGCAGTTCTTCACGACCGCGCCTTTTTCCACCTTTACGCCACGGAAGAGAACACTGTTTTCTACCTCGCCTTCGATGACGCAGCCGTCGGCGCACATCACGTTCGAAACCTTCGCGCCGTTAATGTAGCGGGTCGGGTTGTCGTCACGAATCTTTGTGTAAATCGGCATTCCGTCAAACAGAGCATTCAGATTGTAATCGTCGAGAAGCTTGAGGTTCTCATCGAAGTAGCTCTTCATACCGGTGATGCGTGCGGTGTAGCCCTCGTACTTGTATCCATGGACATTTCTCCAGGAGAGCTGGTTCAGCAGGACGTCGCGGTTGAAATGCTCCAGCCCGCGCACGAATGCGGTGTTGACCATGTTGATCAGCAGTTCACGCTCGAGCACGTAGATATTCATCGAGTAATTTTGTACGCCGGTGACACGCGGATTCACATAGATGTGATTGATCCGGCCCTTGTCAAGGGTAAAGGTATAATGGAAGCCTCTGCTGTTATCCTGGGTGCGCATCAGATACTCCGGGAGTTCCTTCTCGCAGTAAGCGATGGATACGTCCGCGCCGCTCTCGATGTGCTCGTCAATCATTTTATTAAAATCAAAATTTACCGCAATGCTGGAGTCTGCCATGATGACATAGTGCTCCTTCTGCTCGCGAAGGAACGGGAGCAGGTTCGCCAGCGTACCGATGCGGCCGTTGTAGACCTTGTTGGACTTCTCCGCGTACGGCGGGAAAATGTGAAGGCCGCCGTTTTTGCGGGTTAGATCCCACTCACGTCCTGTGCCGAGGTGGTCCATCAGCGAATGGTAATTGCTGTTTACCGGGATGGCGATGTTGTCAATGCCACAGTTCACCATGCTCGAAAGAATAAAGTCGATCATGCGGTAACGGCTTGCAAAAGGGATGGAGGCCATGCTTCGGATGCTGACCAGCTCCGGAACAAGCGCGTCGTAATTGTTTGGGAAAATAATCCCGAGTGCGCTTTTGTTTGAAATTACCATTGTTCTTCACCACCTTCTACATTTTTATATACCATTGCCTTTGGTCCGATGACCGCGCCCGCGCCGACAGAAACGCCTGAGCCTACTGTGGCTACCGCGTTTTCTTCTTCGGTCGGCATCGCGCCCACGACGGCGTTCTCACCGATCGTCACATTCTCCGCGAGGATGCAGTGCTTCACGACTGCACCGGATTTCACGACGGTGCCGCCCATGATAACCGCGTCTTCTACGATTGCGCCGGCCTCTACCTTGACGCCCGCGAACAGAACGGAATGCTTCACGGTACCGCCGATCCGGCAGCCATCTGTAATCATGGAATTCTCAACCGTCGCGCCCGCGCTGATCTTGTGACCGGTCATGCCGCTGTTCCGGCTGAAAATCTTCCAGCCTTCCTCAAAGAGGTCAATGCCGCTGTGCTCCGGATCCAGAACCTCCATATTCGCCTCCCAGAGAGAGGAGATGGTTCCGACATCCTTCCAGTAGCCGCTGAAGTGATATGCATACATCCTGCGGTTGTCGCGGAGCAGGTTCGGGATGATGTTGTTGCCAAAGTCATTCTCCGAGTTTGGATCCGCCTCATCCTCGGTCAGATATTTTTTCAGAATGTCCCAGTTGAAAATATAAATGCCCATGGATGCAAGATTGGACTTCGGGTTCTTCGGCTTCTCCTGGAATTCGGTAATCTTGTCATTCTCGTCCGCTACCATCAGGCCGAAGCGGGAAGCCTCATCCCATGGCACTTCCATAACCGCAACACTGAACTCCGCATTCTTCTCCTTGTGGAAACGAAGGAAGTCGCTGTAATCCTGCTTGCAGATCTGGTCGCCGGAGAGGATGATCACATATTTCGGATCATAGCGCTCGATGAAAGAAAGGTTCTGATAAATCGCGTTCGCGGTGCCTTTATACCAGTCAGAGCCGGATGCCTGCTGATACGGCGGGAGCACATGCACGCCTCCGTGAAGACGGTCCAGATCCCAGGGCTGTCCATTGCCGATGTACTCATTCAATACAAGCGGCTGATACTGAGTCAGAATACCGACAGTGTCAATGCCGGAGTTTACGCAGTTCGAAAGCGGAAAATCGATAATACGATACTTTCCGCCGAAAGGAACTGCCGGTTTTGCAAGCTTCTGGGTCAGAGCATACAGTCTGGAGCCCTGGCCGCCGGCAAGAAGCATTGCAATCATTTCCTTAGCCATAAGTAGATTTCCTCCTGTTTATTATAGTAAACGGCGTAAGTCACTTGCTTTGCGCCGATAACCTATGTTAGAATTGTATCATAGAAATTGGGAAAAGGGAATTTATTTGTGCAAATTTTTCAAAAAAATTTCCGGGAGATTACATGGAATTTCCATTCATCCAGGCAAACAGGCGATTGGACGCCAGGGTTGTTTCATGAAGAAAAATTAAACTTGAGAAAAATGTAGATTTTATCG
>JAJQHZ010000047.1 GCA_021199475.1 Lachnospiraceae bacterium | reverse complement strand
CATTCAGTATAGCTGATACTTCATCTTCACTCATACCAGATGTCAAGCCCATAATCGAATAGTTTTTGTCTCCCATGATCAAAAACTGATCTGCCATCTTTGAGCTTTCAGTAAGTGTTATCATAACCGTTTCTTCTTCGTTGTAATAGTTTCCATCATCTCCGGCATAAAAACCGTTCAATACCAATTTGGGCGCACTTTCCCTCCACAAATCAGTAAGTTCAAAAGGTTCTTCTTCATACTCAGCTGCCAAACAATTGATCGGTAAAATAGCGATCCCACAGAATAGCAAAACCGAAACAATAATTTTTCTTAATTTGCTCATCATCTACCCCTTCTTTCATTCTCATTTTTTATCTGCAATGTTTCGAGATGTATTTCTCTCTGTTCATTTTAAGTGAAATCCAGCTTAAGCATCCCTAAATATTTATCAAGCATACATGTTTATCTGATATTGTACACCTTTCAGGTTCACCTGTAAACAACGTAATTTGTTATTTTATCACATTTCTGCAAAGACTATACTAAGCACAAACAGGAGGTTTACCCCTATGAATAAGCTATACATTGACATCGGTGACCGCATTGCGCAGCTCAGGCATGAAAACTGTCTTACACAGGCTCAGCTTGCTGAAAAACTGGATATCTCCGTCAAACATATGAGCGAATCTGAACGAGGGTTGACCTGCCTTTCTATGGAAAAGCTTGTATTGCTCTGCGAGATTCTCTCTACTGATATGGACTATCTCATCAGAGGCATAGACCACAGAGAGAAAGCAGAAGCTGATATCCCCAACTACATTGTTGAACTGTTCCGCTCTGATGATGATTCTCAAAAGCAACTCCTGCAGGAATATTTCCTGTTGTTCAAAAAGATACGCGAAAGCAACTAAGCCATCACGCCCGGTGATGGCTTATGTCGTATAGCTTACTCATCTTTCTTAGGCAGGTATGGATTATCTACCGCTTCTTTCATAAGCAGCAAGCCCATAGAAAGACCCAACCGAAAGAATTCCATGCACATGATATCCTGAGTGTCAATCATGCAGTCGCAGATTTCATCCAGCTTTGCATAATCTTCCTTACTGAGACGTTCTTCCATCTCTGATGACAGCTGATCCAGCCTTCTGTTTGCTTCCCTGTAGTTATCATCTTTCGGGGATACCTGTTCAGACGGGTATACCTTGCCATTGTACAACTCTTCCATAATACTCATTGAAACATCCTCCTTTTTGATTTTTTTATTTGGGCAGTAGTTCAAAACAGCAGAACACAAATTGCCTTTTATTTTACTGCTGCTCTGAATTGCTGCATATTAACAAAGGCCAGGCATTAAGCCTGACCCTATGTCCTGATTATATGGTTTTCCAATGTAAATGTTTCCCTGACTACCTCTTACGTTTAAATTCCATCCCTTCATAAACTCTTACCGGATTCCCCCTCACCAGCCGGTTCTTCTCACTCCAGGCATTGTGCGCCTGCTTTGCCGTCTCTGCCGACTGCATATCAGCAAGAATCGCATTCAGCTTTCGGAGCGCATCCTGTTTATTCTGATATTGGCTTCTCTGTGAGGTTGATGTGACCGCAATGCCGGTGGGGATATGTATCAGGCGCACTCCGGTTTCAACCTTATTTACATTCTGGCCACCCTTTCCGCCGGAACGGAAGCTTTCAAAGTGGATATCCTGCTCATTGCAAATATTCTGCACCTCCGGAACAATGCTCACATCAATAAACCAGTTCTTCCTGCCATGATGAGGTCTGAACGGCGATTTGCAAATCCACTGTACAGAACCGTCCAGTTCTGTCAAATCTGCCTCTGTTGACAGCAGTACAGACGTATACAACCCACTATGCCTCGACCTGTGGCTCGACAGCAATTCAACGTCAGGAAATTCTTTGCAGAGAGCTTCGTATAATTTGCCGACTGCAAGCTCACATTCCGCAGGACCCTGACCGGAGCTTATCTGTATAATCATCTTCTTATCACCTCGTTTCGGTCATATGATTTCTACTGTATATGACCACTGTATGTCACTACTCATTACTGCCAGCCTTGAAATTATAGACTGGCTTTAAAATCTGCTGAATCTCCACTGTATCCGAAATCGCTCCGGCAATCTCTGATATGCCCCGATATGCGAACGGTGCTTCATCCAGCGTATCCTTACCGATACAGCTGCTGTAAATACCCTTCATCTCTTTCTTGTAATTTGACACCGTATAATGATTCTGCACATCTGTACGTTTCAGAATGCGTCCGGAACCGTGCGGAGCTGAATCATTCCAGTCGGGGTTGCCTTTCCCAATGCCAAGAATAACACCATCACGCATATTAATCGGAATAATCACTTTCTCTCCGGATTTTGCGGAAATCGCACCTTTGCGCAGCATCTTGTAATCTGTGACGATCTCGATATAATTGTGGACGCAGGAGAATTCTTCCTCCACTTTGAGTTTCATTCCCTTTATCAGCTCGTCCAACATAGCAGCGCGGTTCTGTGAAGCAAAGCTCTGTACCACACACTGATCGTGGAGATAGTCTTCCATCAGCGAACCTTCCAGATAGGTCAGTTCATATGGAATATCAACTTCCTGTTCTTTCAGAATACGCTGTCCCTGATTCAGATAATACTCCGCAACCTCCTTTCCAAGATGCCGGCTTCCGCTATGGATTACAACATAGAGACTGCCGTCCTCCCCACGGTCAGCTTCGATAAAATGATTGCCGCCTCCAAGAGACCCCATACTCCGCATAATTCTGTCCAGACTAATATGTCTGTAACACTTCAACTCCTCAAAGGGAAAGCTCTCCGCAAAACGATGAAATTTACTGCGAATATGGAATCCAGAAGGAATCCTCTCCCGAATCACTGTATCCAGTTTCTGATATTCCAGTTTTTTCTGCTTCAGCTTCGCTATGGTAATGCCGCAACCAATGTCTATCCCGACAATATTGGGCAGTACCGTATCGTTTACCGTCATAGTTAAACCAATCGGTCCAACCTTTCCCGGATGTACATCCGGCATCAAACGGATAACACTTCCTTCCGCTCCCTTCTGGTCACAGATCAGCTTCACCTGTGCCAGTGCATAATCCTCTACATTATCCGTAAATATTTTTGCTTTCGCATAACGACCTTCTATCTTTTTCATCTGATATCTTCCTTTCCTTGCGGCTGATACTTGATACTCATTCACCCGGCTTGATTGCTGTGATCGTTTCCGCAGACGAAGAAAGGCCCGAACACAATGGTTCAGGCCCTTCCATTTCTACATCATAATATGCTTCATTTTTCCTTAAATCTCTGTAACTCTGCAGAAATCTTTTAAAAAATGGTTCAAAATTGGTTCAAAATCCTGTTTTTTGGTTCAGAGAATATGCCGCGAATCCGCATAAATGCTGGATTCTTTTAATTCGTGCTTCTCATTGTCGGGAAAAGGAGTACATCGCGGATGGCCGGAGAGTCGGTCAGGAGCATGACCATGCGGTCGATGCCGAAGCCGATGCCGCCTGTAGGAGGCATGCCAAGCTCGAGCGCGTAGAGGAAATCCTCGTCGGTCGTATTGGCTTCCTCGTTGCCGAGGGCGAGCAGCTCTTCCTGTGCCTTGAAGCGCTCACGCTGGTCGATCGGATCGTTCAGCTCGGAGTAGGCGTTTGCCATCTCCCACCCGTTCATGAAAAACTCGAAGCGCTCGACGTAATCCTGATCCTCCGGCTTTTTCTTGGTGAGCGGAGAGATCTCGATCGGGTGATCCATCACGAAGGTCGGCTGGATCAGGTGCTCTTCTACGAATTCCTCAAAGAAGAGGTTCAGGATATCGCCCTTTTTGTGATGCGCTTCGTATGCAACGTGATGCTCGTCCGCGGCCGCACGCGCCTCTTCGACGGAGTGAATCTCGTGAAAGTCCACGCCGGTATATTGCTTCACTGCGTCAACCATTGTGATGCGCTCAAACGGTTTTCCCAGATCCATCTCGGTCCCCTGATAGGTAATCGTGGTGGTGCCGAGCACCTCCTGCGCTACATGGCGGTACAGGTTCTCAGTCAGATCCATCATGCCATGATAATCGGTGAAGGCCTGATAAAGCTCCATCAGGGTGAACTCCGGGTTGTGCCGGGTGTCCAGACCCTCGTTGCGGAAGACGCGGCCAATCTCATAGACGCGCTCCATGCCGCCGACAATCAGACGCTTTAAGTACAGCTCCAGAGAGATGCGGAGCTTGACGTCCTCGTTCAGGGCATTGTAATGCGTCGAGAACGGGCGCGCGGCCGCGCCGCCGGCGTTTGCCACCAGCATCGGCGTCTCTACCTCGAGGAAGCCCTCACCATCCAGATAGCGGCGGATCGCACTGATAATCTTCGAGCGCTTGACAAAGGTGTCCTTGACATCCTGATTCATGATCAGGTCAATGTAGCGCTGACGATAGCGCATATCGGTATTTGTCAGACCGTGATACTTCTCCGGAAGAATCTGGAGACTCTTTGAGAGCAGCACGACCTTTGACGCATGGATGGAGGTCTCGCCGGTCTTTGTCCGGAACACAAAGCCTTCGATGCCGGCGATGTCGCCGATGTCCATCTTCTTGAATGCCTTGTATTCCTCTTCTCCGATGGAATCGCGGGCCACATAAATCTGAATGCTGCCTTCGAGATCCTGTATATTGCAGAAGGAAGCCTTACCCATGACGCGTTTTGACATCATCCGGCCAGCCACACTGACCGTCTTCTGATCAAATTCGTCAAAATGGTCTTTGATCTCCATGCTGTGGCTGGTCACTTCGTATTTCCGGATCTGGAACGGATCGTTCCCGCTCTCCTGAAGCTCCTTTAATTTGTCACGGCGTACCTTCAAAAGCTGCTTCGTGTCCACCGCCTGCTCCTGCTTCTGGCCCTTCTGCTGCTTCTTGCTCTGCTGTGTATTCTGGTTCTGCTGTGCCTGCACTTCCATCTGCTGGTTCTGCTGTCCTTCCAATCTGCTCACACTCCTCACCTGCTCCGGATGGCCGACTCCGCTTTGCCACTTTCTTCTTGTAAGCGTTATCGGCCATCTATCTGCCCTATTATTTCATCTTCCTTATCTTTCGTAAACGACTTTCATCGTTTTACTTCCGCCAAATACCCGCTGACTCATTACTCGGTACGCTTAATCTCGAGAACCTTGTACTCAATCACGCCCGCCTGCGTCTCCACAGAAATGTCTTCGCCGACCGAATGGCCGATCAGGGCCTTGCCGACCGGGGATTCGTTGGAGATTTTGCCCTGCAGGCTGTTAGCTTCAGAGGAACCCACGATCTGGAATTCCATCTCTTCCTCGTATTCTACATCATATACCTTTACAGTACAGCCGACATAGATCTTATCAGCGTCGATATCGTCCTCTACTACGACCTCCGCATTTTTCAGAAGCTTGCCGATCTCCTCGATCCGCGCTTCAATGTCGCGCTGTTCATCCATGGCCGCATCATACTCTGCGTTCTCTGAAATGTCGCCCTGCTCTCTGGCTTCTTTGATTTTCTCTGCCACTGCTTTTCTGCGCACGACCTTCAGCTCATGCAGCTCATCCTCCAGCTTCTGCAGTCCCGCATATGTCATTAAATTCTTTTTTTCTTCCATTTGATTCTACACACCTTCCCTGTAGCTTTCCCATTGTTTTGCAGAAAACGACAAGCGCCGTCTTCCATCATATCCCGGCTGCTTTTTTCCAAAATCAGTGTGCCGCAGCGCGAGAATCCTCGATATACGGCACACTGATGAGCGTTCCTACAACCGTGACAAGCGCGGGCACTCTTTTAGATTATCCTGGCGATCGGGGTGAGAGCAAGATCCGCCTCCTCCCGACCGGCCTGATCAAAAGGTACCTGCGCTGTATGATTAAGGTATTGTAACGGTTTCCCCCCGTTTTGTCAAGAATATCCAGACCGTCTTTTCCCGCTTTTTTTACGTATTTTGAGCAGCTTTTACGGTATGTGTT
>JAJQHZ010000098.1 GCA_021199475.1 Lachnospiraceae bacterium | reverse complement strand
CTAAATTCAACTTGCATCCCTTCAGAGTGGAATTTACTTTTTCACTTCAGCAAAATGTTTTTTTTCGCCATCTTTCCCCTTATTACTTGACTTTGTCCCCGAATGAGAATAGAATGATAAATTGCGATAGGCGGTAAAAGGGGAGCGGGTATGGCACAAAAACAGAGCAGACGCAAACGGCATCGGTCAGAATTTGCGTTTGTTATTAAATTATTATTGATGGTCCTTCTCGTTATTTTTATATTTGAGGGGCGGTTGATCTATACAATGTTTACATTTGATTCGTCCGGACGGGTGGTTTCTTCAGAGAATGAGGAGAAGGCCGGCGAGGACGGGACGGATCCGATGGATCAGGAGACCGAAGAGGAGACGGAGTCGGGAGCAGCATCCGGAACCGGGACGGCATGGAACAGCTACGGAGCCTATCTGGCCGGGCTGTCAGATGCGGGACTGACCGGCGAGGTGGAGGAAGTAAAGGAGCCCCATGATACGGTGTCGAATCCGGACAGCACGGCGATTGTCAGGGAGCAGGAGGAAGCGGTGGATGACGCTTATTTTTCGGACGCGGTATTTATTGGCGATTCCCGAATGGAAGGCTTCCGGAATACATCCGGCATCACGGAGGGGACCTTTTTTACAAGCGTCGGAATGTCTCTGGACTCGATGACCAGCGAGAAGATTATCTCGGACGGGACGGATACCATGACGGTCGCGGCTGCACTTTCCGGCGGCACCTATGGGAAGATTTATATCATGCTCGGGGCGAATGACCTCGGGGAGTACAGCTGGGATGATTTTAAGACCGGGTTTGTGTCTGTGACCGGACGATTTCTGGAAATTCAGCCGGACGCGGTGCTCTACATATGCAGCTGTATTTATGTGGAAGAGGACAAGGTCACGACCGGGGATTATATTAATAATGAGAATGTAGACCAGCTCAACGAGGTTTTGCTCGAGGTATGCGAGGAACAGGGGTATTACTATCTGGATCTGAATGAAGAGCTTTCCGATGGCTATGGTTCTCTTATTTCCGGAGCATCGGAGGATGGTGTGCATCTTGCCGCGGAGTATTGCAAAAAGATGCTGGATTATCTCAAAACGCACTACGTAAATGCAGAGGATACGGACACGGAACATGAGACGGAGACAGAGACCGGGTGAGAGGGAGAAGCTTTTCATTTCAAATGAGAATAACGGATAAAGGAGAAAAATGATAGTATGAAAAAGTTAACGGCATTTTTTTGCGCGGCGGTACTGATGCTTTCCATGACGGCCTGCGGTTCAAAAAAGGAAGAGGCGGTATCCATTGATGTCTCTGAACTGGCGGAGGCGCTGCTGGAGACAGTCACATCGGATGACCTGAGTGAGACGGCCTCATCTTTGATTCCTTCGATTTATTATCTGGATGAGGAGGATGTCGCTTCGGCGGTCGCTTATGCGAGCTCCGGTGCGACGGCTTGTGAGATTGCAGTGATTGAGAGCGCGGATTCGGAGGATGTCAGCAATGTGGAGTCGATGATGCAGACACGCGTGGACAATCAGACAACGCTCTATGCTTCCTACAATCAGAGCGAAGCGGCCCGGCTGGATACCGCGATCATTAAGAGCGCGGGGAATTACACGGTGCTCTGTGTCTGCGATGATACGGATGGAGCAGAGGAGATTCTGGAATCCTACGGGTTCTGATCGTTAGGAACTGTCGCAAAATAACATGCCCAGATTGTGCCGGATAACGTGTGAAGCACAGACCATAAAAACGTAGGCGCAGCGGGGCGCTGAACGTCCAGTGGACGTTCGTTTAGCGCCGACCGAAGCGGAGCGTAGAGCGTCGAGGATTTTATGGTCTGCGATTCGCGCGTTAGGCGGTGCAAGATGGGTAAGTTATTTCGCGACAGTTCCTTAGAGTGTACTTTCTGTAAAATCACGAAGCGTGCGGGTAGGAGTGAGGGAAAGCGTTACTCTTACCGCGTTACGTTATTTCCGTGAATGGAGAGAAGTTATGGTTTTCAGCAGTCTGCTGTTTTTATTTCGCTTTTTGCCGGCTGTGCTCCTTTTCTATTACCTGGTTCCGCGCGGATGGCGCAATCTTGTGCTGCTTCTGTTCAGTCTGCTGTTTTACGCGTGGGGGGAGCCGGTCTATATTCTTCTGATGCTGGCTTCCATTTTGATTTCCTATTCCGGCGGGAGAGCGGTGGATGCGATGAAACGCGCCGGAAGAGAGAAGGCGGCGCGAAGGGTCATGGCCGGTTCGGTTACCATCAGCCTGGCCCTGCTTGGATTTTTTAAATATGCGGATTTTGCCATCGGAACGGTAAATACACTGACAAATGCCCGGCTGCAGCTGTTGAATCTGGCGCTGCCGATCGGCATTTCTTTTTATACCTTTCAGACGATGTCCTACACGATTGATGTATACCGGGGCGAAGCGCAGGTGCAGAAAAATCTGATTTCCTATGGGGCATATGTTTCCATGTTTCCTCAGCTGATCGCTGGCCCGATTGTGCAGTACAAGACCATAGACGCGCAGCTGCGCCAAAGACGGGAGACGCCGGAGGAATTTGCGCAGGGAATCCAGCGCTTTCTGATCGGTCTGGGGAAAAAGGTGCTGCTTGCAAACAATGCGGGAGCGCTGTGGGATACCATCAGCGCGATGACCGTCTCGGAGGTACCTGTGATAACGGCCTGGCTTGGCCTGGCCGCCTATACCCTGCAGATCTATTTTGATTTTTCTGCGTACTCGGATATGGCGATCGGCCTCGGGCATATGTTTGGATTCCGCTTTCTGGAGAATTTTAACTACCCCTATGTGTCAAAAAGCATTACGGAATTCTGGCGCAGATGGCATATTTCCCTTAGCACCTGGTTTCGCGAGTATGTGTACATTCCGCTTGGCGGCAACCGCGTCACGCCGGCCCGCCATATCCGCAATCTGATGATTGTCTGGCTGCTGACCGGCATCTGGCACGGTGCGAGCTGGAACTTTGTGGCCTGGGGTGTCTACTACGGCGTGCTGCTGGTGATTGAAAAATATATTCTGGGACGCTATCTGGAGAAGCTGCCGGGGGTGCTGCAGCATTTTTACTGCATGGTGCTGGTGATGCTTGGGTGGAACCTGTTTATGTTTGGCGACCTCTCGCAGAGCCTTGCGTTTTTTGGGGCGCTGTTCGGCGGCTATGGCGCTGGTCTTTTGAACACGGAGACGATCTATCTGCTTTTGAACAATCTGGTTCTGCTGGTTTTTCTGATACTGGGAAGCACCAGACTTCCGAAAAAGCTGGGAGACGCGTTCTGCGCGCGTTTTGCGGACAGAAATGCGGTGATGCTGGCGGCGAGAAGCCTGTTTTATGTCCTGCTCTTTTTGCTGTCCGTGGCGTGGCTGGTGGATGCGTCGTACAATCCGTTTCTGTATTTCCGGTTTTGAGAGAAACCGGTCTGAGGAAGCGGGCCTGCCTGAAAGCCTGCGGCATTGGCCCGCGAAGCAAAACGGGAAGGCAGAATCACTCGAAATGGCGATGCCGTCTGCCGGGAACATCCGGCATGGATGGAAGCGGGAAAGGAAGATTGCATGAATAAGGCACAATCCTGGGGAAGCATTATTCTGTTTTGTATTTTGATTTTTGGATTCGGAATTGTGACTGCAATCAGCCCGGATTCGGAATACTCGGAGACGGAAAACCGTACCCTCGCTCAGATGCCGGCACTGCGGCTGCAGGCGATTCTGGACGGAAGCTTTGAATCCGATTATGAGGAGTATCTGACCGACCAGTTTGTGCTGCGGGACGACTGGATTGCTCTGAAAACGACGGTGGAGCGGGCAGCCGGGCGGACACAGAGCAATGACATTTATTTTGCGGAGGATGATTATCTGATCGAGGCGCATACGGGTACGTTTACCGATGCGCAGGCGCAGACGAATATTCAGCTTCTGGCGCAGTTTACGGAGAAGTACGCGGAGCAGTTCGGCGCGGATCATATGACCGTGATGATTATACCGAACGCGGTGGATGTTTTGCGGGAAAAGCTGCCGGCTTTCGCGAGCCCTTACGATGAGGAGGAATATCTGGCGCAGATCGAAGCTGCGCTTGCGGATGTATGGTTTGATGCCGGTTCTGTTCTTTGGGAACACTGCGGGGAGGAGATTTACTACCGCACGGACCATCACTGGAAGACACTGGGCGCGTTTTACGTCTATCAGGCCTGGGCAAACGCGCAGGGGTTTGCAGCACCGACTCTGGAGCAGTATGAGATCGAGACCGTGACGGATTCCTTTGAAGGAACCATCCAGTCGAAGCTGGGCATACATACGGTGACGGATTCGATTGAACTGTTCCGAAACACCGATGAGCCTTCGTATACGGTGGAAAAGGACGGAAACGGAGAACTTCTCGAGAGTGTCTATGATTATTCTGCGCTGGAGACAAAAAGCAAGTATGACATCTTCTTTGGCGGCAACAACGCACTTACGCAGATCCGGACAGAGGCCGGAACGGGGCGGAAAATTCTGGTGATTAAGGATTCCTACGCACACTGCTTTGTACCGTTTTTGATTTCAGAGTTTGATGAAATCGATGTGCTGGACATCCGTTATTACAATCAGGAGCTGAGCGCGCTGATTGACGGGAATGAGTATACGGATCTGCTGTTTTTGTATAATGCTTCCGGATTTGCGGAGGACACATCACTGACGAAGCTGTTGTATTAGTGGAAGGTATCGTAAGGGTTTGCGTATCATGCGCAAGGAATTACAATATGGACTGCCGGTATCTTGCGTGTAATCCTGTATGCAGCCTGTTCAGAACATAGAAGTGACATCGATCTGAGGGCTTCTGGTGTGAAGAGAGGGAAAATAAATGAACCTGATAGCAGCGGTAGACGAAAACTGGGGGATTGGCAGGGATGGGAAGCTTCTGGTGAGCATTCCGAAGGACATGAAGCTTTTTCATGAGATGACCATGGGAAAGGTGGTTGTGATGGGACGGAAAACGCTGGCGGGCCTTCCGGGCGGCATTCCTCTGGCCGGGCGCACAAATCTGGTGCTCACCTCGAATCCGCATGCGAAAATCCGCAGCGCAGCGGTGGCTCATTCGCTTGAAGAGGCGCTGGAGCAGCTGAAAGCTTATCGGGATGAGGATGTATTTATTATCGGAGGAGAGAGCATCTACCGGCAGTTTCTTCCGTACTGCAGGACGGCGCATATCACGAAAATCCATCAGGCATTTGAGGCGGACGCCTTTTTCCCGGATCTGGATAAACTGGAGGGCTGGCACATTAAGGCGGACAGTGAGGAGCAGACGTATTTCGATCTGGAGTATCATTTCCTGCGGTATGAGCGCTGATTTTAGCGGTTTTCGATGTCTTTTTCCATAATCTGCCTTGACAGTGGAAAACTGGTTTGTTACAATACCGATGATGTAAAACCTGACCGGGTGAGCTAAGCTCACCTGTCTGATTATTAAGAAAAGGAGTGTTTGCTATGAACTATTTGGAAATTGAAAAAGTAGTCGGCAGAGAGATTCTGGATTCCAGAGGAAATCCGACGGTTGAGGCGGAAGTGACTCTGGTAGACGGCACGGTTGGAAGAGGTACCGCACCGAGCGGCGCATCCACAGGCGAGTTCGAGGCGCTGGAGCTTCGCGACGGCGACAAGGGCAGATACCTTGGAAAGGGTGTTTCGAAGGCGGTTGAGAATATCAATACCGTAATCAGCAAGGCTGTTGTTGGAATTGATGCGTCGGATACTTATGCAGTAGACGCAGCAATGCTGAAGGCGGATGGTACAAAGGACAAGTCGAATCTGGGTGCGAACGCAATTCTGGCAGTTTCGATCGCTGCGGCGCGTGCAGCTTCCATCTCTCTGGAGATGCCGCTGTACCGTTTCCTTGGCGGTGTGTCCGGCAACCGTCTTCCGGTTCCGATGATGAACATCCTGAACGGCGGCGCTCACGCGACAAACACCGTAGATACACAGGAGTTTATGATCATGCCGGTTGGTGCTCCGAGCTTTAAGGAAGCGCTTCGCTGGTGTGCAGAAGTATTCCACAACCTGTCCAAGATCCTGAAGGCAAAGGGTCTGGCTACCTCTGTTGGTGATGAGGGCGGCTTTGCTCCGAACCTTTCCAGCGATGAGGAGACCATCGAGACCATCCTTGAGGCGGTTAAGGCTGCCGGTTATGAGCCGGGCAAGGATTTCATGATCGCTATGGACGCTGCTTCTTCTGAGT
Organism: Lachnospiraceae bacterium; assembly: GCA_021199475.1. Taxonomy (GTDB): domain Bacteria; phylum Bacillota; class Clostridia; order Lachnospirales; family Lachnospiraceae; genus Choladousia. The sequence goes on along the minus strand of JAJQHZ010000098.1, from coordinate 31,427 downwards.
GGAAGAGTGAGAAAGGCAAGGGCTTCTATCATCAGCCGAAGTCCGGCCGCGACTTTACTTCTGAGGAGCTGATCGCGCACTGGGAGAGTCTGGTAGAGAAGTATCCGATCATCTCCATCGAGGATGCACTGGATGAAGAGGACTGGGAAGGCTGGAAGCAGCTGACCGCGAGACTGGGCGGCAAGGTTCAGCTCGTTGGCGATGACCTGTTCGTGACCAACACCGAGCGTCTGAAGAAGGGCATCGACAATGGCTGCGGCAACTCGATCCTGATCAAGCTGAATCAGATCGGTTCTGTATCTGAGACGCTTGAGGCGATCAAGATGGCACACAAGGCTGGCTACACAGCGATTTCTTCTCATCGCTCCGGCGAGACAGAAGACACGACGATCGCTGACCTGGCGGTTGCTTTGAATACCTGCCAGATCAAGACTGGTGCTCCGAGCCGTTCCGAGCGTGTAGCGAAGTACAATCAGCTGCTCCGCATCGAGGAGATGCTTGGCGACTCCGCAGTATATCCGGGCATGAGCGCATTCAACGTAAAGAGATAAGGAATCGATATAAAATGATGAAAGGACCTGGGGCTTCCGGGTCCTTTTTACATGATTTTGTGCCTTCCATCTGCGTAAGGTACCGTATCTGCGAAAATACGACAATATATTACAAAATATTACACAAATATTACACGCGTTAAAGAAGAAACTTAAATTTGCCAAAAAGAACAAAAAAACGCGAAAATTAAGCAAATTTAGAGAATTGAACCGGAGCAGACAGAAGCGAAAGTAAGTGGCAAAACTCTGAAAATACGGCAAAACATTCCATAATAGAGCAAAAAACGAAGGAAAAAACTCGAAATAATACAAAAAGAGAAGTTACTTGTCAAACGAAAATATTACAAATTTATGAAAAAAGTGTTGACATATGGAGTACAGACCTTTATAATACAAGTACGTGAACGCGGCGGGTATAAACAATAAGGGGCACATATCGATCCCGATGGGGAGACGGATCGAGCGAAGTCAGATGCACAGGAGAGTTTATATGCTGTTAGTAAACGGAAAAAGGTCTTTGATTCGCCTTATGAAATTCTGGCAGTGCCTGAGAGCAGCGGTGCTGCTGCTGCTTGGTATTTTCCTGACCGGCTGTATTACATGGATGATTTCAGAGGTTCATGTCGGGGATACCGGCGTGGTGTACGCGGTAAGTTCGTCTGCGGAGGATGGGAAAACCCATGAAGTGCAGGCCGGACTGATGGGCGTGGTAAATGGTGTGGCAGACATGGAACGCTACTCGGACGAGACCAGAGTGGTGAGCGTGGCGGATTCAGAAGACGAGGTGCTGGCGGGGGCCAGCGGTGTAGACAGGAGAGCGATTCGGAAATCATCATTTTCGCAGTCCACGTCGACAGCCAGAAGGCTTGGCTATCTCGCTGTACAGACGGTGGAGAACAATCAGATGTCTGAGACCGATTACTACACGTTACTGCGGATTGTCGAGGCTGAGGCGACCGGTTCGGATATTGTAAGCAAGATGATGGTGGCGGGCGTTGTGCTGAACCGGACGAAGGATTCCCACTTCCCCGATACGATTTATGATGTCGTATGGCAGGATTCCCAGTTCCAGCCGACCACGGATGGCAGAATATACTCCTGCAGTGTGACGGATGAGACCATAGAGGCGGTGGAGCGGGTGCTTTCCGGCGAGGACTATTCGCAGGGCGCGCTGTTCTTTGTGGCACGTGATTCGGCAGATCTCTCGAACCTGTACTGGTTTGATTCCAGTCTGGTGTGGCTGTTCGAATACGAAGGGCATGACTACTACACCTTTCAGGATTATGTAAGCTAAAAAAGCACAGAAAAAGCGGATGCATTTGTTATTGCAACCGCTTTTTTCGTGTGATATGATACAGGGGACGAAATGTCATAAATTAATTAATCAGAAAAAGGATGACCTAGAGATGAATTTAATGTATAACAGTACAAGAAATGCTACCCTTCGCGTGACGGCTTCCCAGGCGATTCTGAAAGGTCTGGCGGATGACGGCGGACTGTTCGTGCCGGAGACGATTCCGCAGCTGGAGGCTTCTCTGGAGGAGCTTGCCGGAATGTCCTATCAGGAGACGGCGTACGCTGTGATGAAGCAGTTTTTGACGGATTACACGGAGGAGGAGCTGAAGGACTGTATCAGCAGGGCCTATGATGAAAAGTTTGATACCAGAGAGATTGCTCCGCTTCACGAGGCCGGAGGGGCCTATTATCTGGAGCTGTTCCACGGCGCGACGATCGCGTTTAAGGATATGGCGCTGTCGATCCTTCCGCATCTGATGACGACGGCGGCCAGAAAGAATCAGGAGCAGCATGAGATCGTGATTCTGACTGCGACCTCCGGGGATACAGGGAAAGCGGCGCTTGCCGGGTTTGCGGATGTGCCGGGGACAAGGATTATCGTTTTTTACCCGAAGAATGGCGTCAGTCCGGTGCAGGAGAAGCAGATGGTGACACAGAAGGGAGCGAACACCTGTGTGATCGGAATTCACGGGAATTTTGATGACGCGCAGACCGGTGTCAAGAAGCTGTTTTCCGACCGGGAGCTGGCTTTGGAACTTGCTGAAAAGGGCTTTTGCTTTTCCTCGGCGAACTCGATCAACATTGGCCGACTGGTGCCGCAGATTGTGTATTATGTGTATGCGTATGGACGCCTGCTCGATAAAAAGGTGATCGCAGCCGGAGAGCCGATGAATGTGGTTGTGCCGACCGGGAACTTTGGCAATATTCTTGCAGCGTTTTACGCGAAGCAGATGGGGCTTCCGATTGGGAAGCTGATCTGCGCTTCGAATGAGAATAAGGTCCTGTATGACTTTTTCCGCACGGGTACGTATGATAGGAACCGGGAGTTTGTCCTGACGTCTTCCCCGTCCATGGATATCCTGATTTCCAGCAATCTGGAGCGTCTGATCTATCACGCGGCAGGGAAGGATGCGGAAAAAAATGCCGGGCTGATGCGCGAGCTGACGGAGACGGGGCACTATCAGGTGAAGGATGAAATGCGTGACGCAATGCGCGATTTTTCTGGCGGATACGCGACGGAGGAGCAGACCTTTGCAGAGATCCGGCGTGTATATTCCGAATGTGGCTATGTCCTCGATACGCACACGGCCGTGGCCTCGAGCGTGTATCATACCTCTTACGCACAGGCGTGCGGGGACGTACCGGCAGTGATTGCGTCCACTGCGAGCCCGTACAAGTTTGCGCGCAGCGTGATGGCGGCGATTGACGGGGCGGCGGATGAGAAGGATGATTTTGCCCTGATTGAGGATCTGCACCGGATCGCGGGTACGCAGATTCCGCGCGCGATTGAGGAAATCCGCACGGCTCCGGTGCTGCACGACACGGTGATTGAAAAAGACGAGATGAAAGCCGCAGTCAGACGATTCCTCATTTCGGAAGGGGGAACGGAGAAATGACGGACAATTCCTTTTATATTTTGATTGATGTTTTTGTGGCTGGATGCGGGATTTATGTGATTGCCCAGTATCTGTATATGGTGAGGACCCGGAAGCTGCGGCAGAATATGATGCTTCCGAAGGATCTCGCGGTTGAAAAGTGCAAGGACGTGGAAGGCTATATTCAGGCAGTTGGCACAAAGCTGCTATTGTTCGGCATCGCGGCGGCCGTCTGCGGCTGCATCAGCCTGGTGCAGGACTTTTTAGGCTTTTACAATATTTATATCTCAATGGGTTCGATGGTGGTCTTTCTTGTGTTGTGCATCTGGTACGGCCGCGAATCCAAGAAGGCAATCGACAAATTCTGGTAATCGTCCGGAATTGGTGATTGTGTTTGTCAGAAACGGTGCGAACCGTTTATCTGCGGACAAAAAAGATGACCGGTTTGGGAGCCGGAAACCTTTTTGCATGGTTCATAAGGGGAATCGGAGGGGTAAATTATGAAGAAACGAAATGACAGGGCGTCTAATTTTTTGCGATTCTTTTTTCTGGGGCTGGCGATCGCACTGCTGATTTTGCTTGCAGTGATTTTAGTCAATGTCTACCGAAGCTCACAAAGAGAGATTGCGGATGAAAATCTGGTGATTGTAGACGATACGGAAGCCATCACAGAGTTGATGACGGAAACAGAGACGGAGACTGATACGGAAACAGAGTCAGAAGCCGAAACCGATACGGAGGCACAGACGGAAGCGGAGACCGAAGAGGCGCAAACGGAGCAGGAATCCGAAACAGATGTCCAGACGGCTGCCGGGGAGATCGTGCAGAGCAGCTCCGGAGAGGCGGAGACGGAGGATTCCGATGAGTCGTTGTCGGATGGACAGGCTGCTGCGGCGGAGGCGGACAGCCAGGATTCTCAGACACAGGCCGTGGATGGAAGCATCATCGTGATTGAGGACGTTACGGCGGAAGACACATCGACGGATACATCTGCGTCAGAAGCGGCGGAGGAGACTTCGGCTTCGGTGGAATCGACCGGTGTGTATTCGACGCTGAATGCCGACTGCAATTTCCGCAGTGAGGCGGGCTATGAGGACGAAAACGGCAATGATACCACGATTGGCGTTTATTCAGCCGGCACTGTGGTAGAGGTTCTCGAGACACCGGGCGGCTGGACGAAGGTGAAGATTGACGGCGTCATCGGATATGTCGGTGCGCAGTTCGTGGAGTGAGGATGTGATGATACTTTCCTGTCAGAATATAACGAAAGCATTTGGCACAGATGTGATTGTCTCTGAGGCATCGTTTCATCTGGAAGAGCGGGAAAAAGCCGCGATTGTCGGCATTAACGGTGCCGGTAAAACCACCATTCTGCGGATGATCACGGGAGAACTGGAGCCGGATAGCGGCGTGATTTCCATTGCGAAGGGGAAAACCATCGGGTACCTCAGACAGCATCAGGATGTTAACAGTGAGGCATCGATTTATTCCGAGCTTCTTGATGTGAAGAAGGATTTGCTGCAGATGGAGCAGAGCCTGCGCCAGATGGAGGAGCAGATGAAGCTGCTGGCGGCGAAGAAGGAGCAAGATCAGCTGCGCGGTCGGCATGACGGATCCGGTTCTGGGGAACCGAAGCCGTCAGGGGAAGGGGAATATGAGGCACTTATGGACCGATATAATCGGGTCCTGACGGAATTTGAAAACCGCAATGGCTATGCGGTCAAAAGCGAGGTCACCGGCGTACTGAAGGGGCTCGGCTTTGCCCAGGAGGAATTCGATAAGCCCGTCTGCACACTCTCAGGCGGGCAGAAAACGCGTGTGGCGCTTGGCCGGCTGCTTTTGACAGAGCCGGACATTCTGCTTCTGGATGAGCCGACGAACCACCTGGATCTGAATTCCATCGCCTGGCTGGAAAATTATCTGCTGAATTATGACAAGGCGGTGCTGATTGTTGCGCATGACCGCTATTTCCTGAATCGCGTTGTCACGAAAATTATTGAGCTTGACAACCGGCATGTGATGAGCTTTTCCGGGAACTACAGCGACTATGCGCAGAAAAAGGCGCAGCTTCGGGAGATTCAGTGGAAAGCGTATCTGAATCAGCAGCAGGAGATCAAACACCAAGAAGAGGTCATTACGAAGCTGAAATCCTTTAACCGCGAAAAATCCATAAAGAGGGCTGAGAGCCGGGAAAAAATGCTTGGAAAAATTGAGGTGCTGGAGCGGCCATTCGAGGTCAATGCGGATATGCATCTGCGCTTTTCCCCTCAGATTGCCAGCGGAAATGATGTCCTGCAGGTGCGGCACCTCTCGAAATCCTGGCCGGGCAATCCTCTGTTCTCCAATCTCGATTTTGATATACGAAGAGGCGAGCGGGTCGCTATTATTGGGGACAACGGGACCGGCAAGACGACGATTTTAAAGATTATCAACGAGCTGGAAGCGGCAGATGCCGGTGAAGTGACGACTGGCAGCCGTGTTCAAATCGGCTATTATGATCAGGAGCATCAGCAGCTGCATATGGAAAAAACGCTGTTTGATGAGATTTCGGATGTCTACCCGGACATGACAGAGACCGAAATCCGGGGCGTGCTTGCATCGTTTCTGTTTACCGGGGATGATGTGTTTAAACGGATCTGTGAGCTGAGCGGCGGGGAGCGCGGCCGTCTCGCGCTGGCGCGGCTGATGCTCTCGCGGGCGAATTTCCTGATTCTGGATGAGCCGACGAACCATCTCGATATTACCTCGAAGGAGATTCTCGAGGAGGCGCTGCGCAATTATTCCGGCACGGTTCTCTATGTGTCTCATGACCGTTATTTTATCAACCAGACGGCCACGCGGATTCTGGAGCTGAAAAACGGAAACCTGATCAATTATATCGGAAATTATGATTACTATCTGGAAAAGGTGGAAGAGCTGACCCGGATTTACGGGAATACACCTGCGCCCCAGAGCACGGTGACCGTATCCTCATCGAAGGAGGACCGGGCCAGGCGCAAGGAGGAACAGGCGCGGAAAAAGCGGCTGATGAGTGAGCTGAAAAAGACCGAGGAGCGCATTGCCTGGCTGGAAGAGCGGGACCGCGCAATTGACGGACTGCTTCTGGATGAAGCGGTATTTTCGGATGTGGAAAAATGCACGGAGCTGTCGATTGAGAAGGCGTCTGTGGCGGAAGAGCTGGAACAGCTGTATTCCCGGTGGGAAGAGTTGTCTGAACAGCAGGAGGATGCCGTTTCCTGAACAGACATCTGTAGAAGAAAGAAGAGGGACAATGGGGTCTGAACATGAAATTTCGAAAGCGGTGGTAAAGAGGCTGCCGCGTTATTACCGGTATCTTGGCGATTTGATGAACGCAAAGGTAGAGCGGATATCCTCGAATGAGCTCAGTGATCTGATGAATGTGACTGCCTCCCAGATTCGGCAGGATCTGAATAATTTTGGCGGATTTGGGCAGCAGGGCTATGGATATAACGTCAAATATCTGTATCATGAAATCGGAAAGATTCTCGGCCTGGACAAGACCTACGCGATGATAATCGTGGGAGGCGGGCATCTGGGGCAGGCGATTGCCAATTATGTCAAATTTGAAAAGCGCGGGTTTTCCATCAAGGGTATTTTCGATAACAATCCGGAGCTGGAGGGGATGCTGGTTCGCGGGATCCCCATTCGCATGACGAGCGAGATGCCCGGGTTTCTGAAGGAGAACGAGCTCCAGATTGCGGCGCTCACTCTCCCGAAAACCGGTGCGGAGATGGTGGTGCCGGTTCTGGTGGAGAATGGTGTGAAAGCCATCTGGAATTTTGCTCACACCGATCTGCAGGTACCGGACGACGTGGTTGTGGAAAATGTTCATCTGTCCGAGAGCCTGATGCAGCTTTCCTATGACCTGAATCACAGGAAGGGGAAGGAATAAGGAGCTGCCGCAAACAATATGTCCGGATGGTGCCGGAGCGGGGCGCGAATCGGATGATTTGACAGCAGATGACGTTTCGATGAGGTGAACAGGCATGGAGTATCTCTTAAGCGCAAAGCAGATGAAGGATTGTGACGCATATACGATTCATACACTGGGAGTTCCGTCCATGGTGCTGATGGAGCGGGCTGCGTTAGCAGTGGTGGATGAGATGAAAGCCGCCAGGCTGGATCTGTCGCGCGTGCTCATTGTATGTGGTTCCGGAAATAATGGCGGCGACGGATTTGCGGTGGCCCGGATTCTCGCGGAGCGTTTCGCCGAAGAGGGCGCGTACCGAATCGGGGAGAACTGCTGTGCCCTGGATGGCGGGATGCGGACGAAAGCAGGGCGGCATATAAGCAGTCCGGAAGCGAGCCAGGGGTACAGGATTACGTTGGCATTTGTCGGAAAAGAGACTTCCATGACGGAGGAGACCGCGTGCCAGAAGAAAATCTGTGAAAATTGTGGAATAAAACCATGCACCAATTTTATGGATGGTGAATATACTACTATAGTAGATGCTATTTTCGGCATCGGACTTTCCCGCAAGGTGGAGGGGCGGTACGCGGAAATCATTGACTGGATCAATGAGCAGTGCGCGAATGTGGTTTCCGTGGACATTCCTTCCGGAATCGGCTCCGATGATGGCTGCGTGTACGGGACTGCAGTGCGTGCGGATCTGACAGTTACCATGGCCGGCCGCAAGATCGGGCAGCTTCTTTATCCGGGTGCAGAATACTGTGGGCGGCTCATCCGGCGGGAAATCGGGATTCCGATTGCAAAGACGCCTGTTTATACATATTCAGATGCAGACCTTACCCGTGTTCCGGTGCGCCGGAAGCATTCTCATAAGGGCACGTATGGCAGGGTTCTGCTGATTGCCGGCAGCGAGGGAATGTGTGGCGCGGCGGTCCTGGCCGCCAGAAGTGCATTCCGCAGCGGATGCGGGATGGTGCGCGTGTTCACGCCCGAATGCAACCGGACGATCATTCAGACGTGTCTGCCGGAGGCAATGGTCACAGCCTGGGAGCCGGGCCGGGGGAAGGAGGATGGACTGGCGCGTCTGGAGAATGCAATTGCCTGGGCGGATGTCATTGGGATTGGTCCCGGTCTGGGAACATCCGGGGAAGCCTGGCCTTTGCTTCGTAGTGTTCTGGAGCAGGAACAGAAACCGGTGGTTCTGGATGCGGACGCGCTGAATCTGCTTTCCAGGAACCGGGATCAGGCTCTTTGTGCGGCAATGAAATTAAAGGATGTCCGGCATCTGCCGCCAGACCAGAAAGCGGAAAAAGAAAAGGAATATACGCATATTTTCCGGGATGTGCCGGACAGCTTGCGCGGGAAACGGATTGTGACCCCGCATATCGGTGAGATGGCACGTCTTGTGAGGGAGGATGCATCCAGGATCACGGCGAATCTGCTGGACACCGCAAAGACGTTCGCGAAGGAGGAGCAGGTCGTTTGCGTGCTGAAGGATGCGAGGACCGTGGTCACAGATGGCGCTGAGAGTTATCTGAACACTTCGGGGAATGACGGGATGGCGACTGCCGGGAGCGGGGATGTACTGACCGGAGTGATCTGCGGACTGCTCGCACAGGGAATGTCCTGCTTTGACGCGGCGAAGCTTGGCGTGTATCTGCATGGCCATGCCGGAGATCTCGCATGTGAGAAGTTTGGTGCATGCGGGATGATGGCAATGGACATTGCGAACCAAATCGGAGCTGTGATGAAGATGGCGCATGAAAAAAATGACGGCATTGCATAGTCTTTTGATTGTGAAATCAGTGAAAACGGGAAGCAGGATATATATAGAATCGCGATACCGTCCGCCAGGCAGGTCCGGGCAGAATAGGATCACGGAGAAAGAGGTAAGAGGGAGAGACCAATGAGCAAGCATAATCGGGTGACCGCGTACATTCATATGGACGCAGTCAGACATAATTTTCAGGTGATGAAGGGGAACCTACGGGAGGGTGTGAAAATGGTGGCCGTCATTAAGACGGATGGATACGGACATGGGGCGGTCCCGATCGCACAGATGCTGGAGCCGTATGACTACATCTGGGGCTATGCGGTGGCGGCGGTTTCCGAGGCAAGGCAGCTGCGGGAGGCGGGACTTTCCAAGCCGATTCTTGTCCTGGGCTATACCTTTGCGGAGGATTATGCCTGGATGGCGGAACATGGTGTGCGCCCGACGGTGTTTACGGTCGAAATGGCGCGGGAATTTGCGAAAGCGGCCGGAACCATTTCCGGGCAGTATCCTGGGACTGGCACAGAAGAGGGCGCGGCTTCTTATGCATCGGATGGGACGCGTTCCGGGCGTTCGGCAGAGGAACACAGGCGTTTCCCGGTACATCTTGCGGTTGATACCGGTATGTCACGCATTGGTGTGGCTGACACACAGGAAGGCCTGGATGCGGCGCTGTCAATCGCGAAGACAGAAACACTGAAGCTGGAAGGCGTATTTACTCATTTTGCGCGGGCGGATGAAACCGATAAAAGCGCAGCCGTGAACCAGATGAACCGTTTTGCCGCGTTTTGCGACCAGCTGGAGGCAAAGGGGGTGCGCGGATTTTTGCGCCATTGCTCCAACAGCGCCGGTATTCTGGAGCTTCCGGAGGCGAACATGGATATGGTTCGCGCGGGAATTACCATATATGGCATCTATCCGTCGGAAGAGATGGACCGGGAGGCGAACCGGCTGCAGCCGGTGATGGAATTAAAGTCGCATGTTGTTTACGTGAAAAAGCTTCCTGCCGGTACACCGGTCAGCTATGGTGGTACGTATGTGACAGAACGGGAGACGGAGGTGGCGACCATACCGGTCGGCTACGGCGACGGATATCCGCGCAGCCTCAGCAATCAGGGGAGTGTCCTGATCAATGGAAAACGGGCGCGCATCCTCGGCCGTGTCTGCATGGATCAGTTTATGGCAGATGTAACTGGGATGGGGGTGCAGGTACTCGATGAGGTGACCCTGATGGGCAGGGACGGGGATGATGAAATCACCGTGGATGAGCTCGGTGCGCGTTCGGGCCGTTTTCCATATGAATTCGTATGTGACATCGGGAAGCGTGTTCCGCGCGTGTATTGTGAATAGTCTGTATTGCAATTTCATATGCATTCTGCTTTGCCGGCAATACGATGCGAAATCCCCGGCGCTGATCATTTCAGAAATTCACAGATCAGACCTGTATATACAAAAGAATTTTGGAAATACTGATACCAGAACCCGGTAACCAAAATCTTTTGTATAATAGGAGAGTGATCATGTGAATATTCGAAGAGGAGATATTTATTATGCGGATCTGCGGCCGGTTATTGGCTCAGAGCAGGGCGGAATCCGGCCTGTGCTGATTATCCAGAACGATGTGGGCAACCGCCACAGCCCCACGGTTATTTGTGCCGCGATCACATCAAGAATGAATAAAGCGAAGCTTCCGACTCATGTGGCGATTGAGGCCGGACGATATGAGATTGTGAAGGATTCCGTGATTCTTCTTGAGCAGCTGCGTACGATCGACAAAAAGCGTCTGAGAGACCGCGTCTGCCATGTGGATTATGAGCTTCTTGAGCGTGTCGATAAGGCACTGCAGGTGAGCCTGGAGATTACATAAGGCTTCCTCCAGGCTGATGCGCAGCTTTTTTCCTGTATTTTGGGCGCTTTTGGGAAGCGACTTGTAACATCACATCTTGACGAACCACGGGGAAAATGGTATTCTATCGAGTGAAATCAGAGAAGAAGGAGTGCTGTGGTAATGTCAGGACATTCAAAATTTGCAAATATTAAGCACAAAAAAGAAAAAAATGATGCCGCGAAGGGCAAGATTTTTACAATTATCGGCCGCGAGCTTGCGGTAGCTGTAAAGGAAGGCGGACCGGATCCGGCGAACAACAGCCGCCTGCGCGATGTGATTGCGAAGGCAAAGGCGAACAATATGCCGAATGACACGATTGACCGCGGGATCAAGAAGGCCGCAGGTGAGATGGGATCCGTCAATTATGAGTATGTGACCTACGAGGGATATGGCCCCAGCGGCATCGCGATTATTGTCGAGGCACTGACCGATAATAAGAATCGTACCTTTTCCAATGTCCGCAATGCTTTTACCAAGGGCAGCGGTACGATTGGCACACAGGGATGCGTTTCCTATATGTTTGACAAAAAGGGCCAGATCATTATCGACCGGGAAGAATGTGAGATGGATCCAGATGATCTGATGATGATGGCTCTGGACGCGGGTGCGGAGGACTTCTCGGAGGAAGAGGACAGCTTCGAGGTGCTCACCGATCCGGACGAGTTCAGCGCGGTGCGGCAGGCACTGGAGGATCAGGGGATTCCGATGGCTTCCGCGGAGGTGACGATGATACCGCAGACCTATGTGGCATTGACGGATGAGAACGATCTGAAACAGCTGAACCGTACACTGGATCTGCTGGACGATGATGATGACGTCCAGGCGGTCTACACGAATCTGGAAGAATAAACCGGTTCGACGAATCGTATGATACGTACGTTGTACAGGATAATCCAAAGGGGATGAGCCAAAAGATGAATTACTATCTGACCGGCATCGAAGGGATGCCGAAGCTGCTGGACTGCTGCGATGGCAAGGTGATGGAGCATTTTCAGAAAAAGACGTATACGGATTCTTTTCAGCGGATGTATCAGGAGCACGTTCCCACCTTTGATGCGATAGAGAACGGATACAAATCCGTGATTGACAAGGATCAGTTTCTGACGAACATGGCGGATGCACTGACGGACTACGCAGTACAGCAGCTCGAAGGCTGCAAACGGAAGAACAAAAAGGATCAGCTTCAGATGGATCTGAATCTGACGATGGCGGTTTTTGTGCTGCCGATGGTTCTGGAATTTCATGGCGAATCATCGGGGCCTCTGGCAGACAAGCTGATTGAATCCTGGAAGCGCAGTTTCCCGAAGACCAATCTGCAGGCGGCAGAATTTACCTCCATTGAAAAAGGGTTCCATAAAAAATGGTGTTATATTACGACTGCGGTCTGCCGCACCTTCGGGAAGCCGGATGACTGCTATGAGCTGACGCTGCTGCGTGATTATCGGGATACGTATCTGGCAGACAGCCCGGGCGGTGAAGAGCTGATTGAGAAATATTACGACGTGGCGCCGAGTATTGTGAAGCACATCGACCAGCAGCCGGACGCAGATGCGATTTATCAGGATATCTGGGACGAGTGGCTGGCACCCTGCATTTCCATGATTGAGACCGATCAGAAGGAAGAATGCCGGGATCACTATATTGATATGGTACATACGCTTCAGGCAAAGTATTTTCGGCAGTGAGGATGCTGCCGCGAAATAGTTTGCCTCTCTTGTACTGCCTGACGCGTGAATCGAAGACCGAAAAGTCTTGACGCAGCCGGGATTGCTGGCAGAACTGAAAATTGCAAGATAGAAATGAGGTACGTCGTTTCCTGGAAAGAGAATGCAACCGGGGCTTTTTGCTCCGGTTTTTTCGTTGCGAATATTTTAGCGATAAGCGGGCATTCTAAAGAGCAGAATCTGTTTGCGAAAAAAAGTAATAAGGTACGGAACAGTTACGGAATTCGTGTCCGGAGAAGGGGCTGTGATTGTCAAAGGGAATCGATCCGGATCAGGGAATTTCAGAAAATCCGAAAAACCAGAAAATTCAGATAATCCAGATAATCCAGATGATCCAGGAGGAGCCAATGATGAACAGGGAGTTTCAGAATCATTGCAATAGAGTGTCAGCGAACGATGCAGAGAGGCCAGAAACAAAGAAAGAAGGAACAAAGAAAGAAGAAACAAAGAAAGAAGAAACAAAAGAAGAAACAAAAGAAGAAACAAAAGAAGAAACAAAAGAACAGGAAGAGAATCCTTCCGGGAAAAAGACCGAACAGGAAAAGGAGCAGCGCGAGGCGATTCGTGACACCGGAGAACTGACGCTGCACGGGCGGATCCATCTGCTGACCGTGATCGGCGAAATTGAGGGGCATGACTGTCTCCCGAACAATTCGAAGACAACGAAGTATGAGCATGTCCTGCCAAAGCTGGCGGCAATCGAAGACAGCCCGGATATCGATGGACTTTTAATTCTGCTGAATACGGTGGGAGGCGACGTAGAGGCGGGACTGGCGATTGCTGAAATGATCGCTTCACTGAGCAAGCCGACTGTATCGCTGGTGCTCGGCGGCAGTCATTCCATTGGCGTACCGATCGCAGTTTCTACGGATTATTCCTTTATCGTAAAGACCGGAACGATGGTGATTCATCCGGTACGCATGAGCGGCACCGTCATCGGAGCCCCACAGACCTATGATTATTTTAAACAGATGCAGGACCGGATCCTCGGATTTATCAGTGAGCATTCTCACGCCAACCGGGAGCGGCTGGAGGAGCTGATGCTGGATACCGGCATTCTCACAAAGGACCTTGGCACAATCCTTGTGGGGGAGGAGGCCGTCCGGGAAGGACTGATCAACGAAGTTGGCGGAATCGGGGAAGCCTTTCAAAAGCTGTATGGGCTGATCGGGTCGGATACCGGGCGCAATTGCTAAAAAATAGCTTGTGCCTCCGCGATTAATTTGTTATAATCAATCCAAATGTGTTTTTGGGTTGATCAAATTTATGCGGAGGCGGCTATGACTATTCTTCAGTCTGTTTTTCTTGGAATTGTGCAGGGGCTGACGGAGTTCCTTCCGGTCAGCAGCTCCGGACATCTGGCCATTTTGGAAAATGTGTTTCACATAGAGACGGATGGCGGGATGCTGTTTGATATCATGCTTCACGTAGGCACGCTGGTGGCGGTTTTCATCGTCTACCACAAGGATATCTGGAAAATGATCTGTGAAGCGATTTTTATGTTCGGAGATATCTGTGTGAATCTCTATACATTCATTTTGAATAAGATACATAAGACTTCACTCAAATACAGGAAAGTGGTTCATAACAGCTATCGAAAGTTCGTGGTGCTGATTCTGGTTTCCACCATCCCGACCGGTGTGATTGGCGTCGTTGGGGAAGAGCTGATTTCCGATGCGAGCGAGACGCTGCTGATCCCGGGGATCTGTCTGCTGATCACGGCTGTGCTTCTTTTGATGGCGGACACCGTGCGCGAGGGGAACAAGCTTCCGAAGGATACGAGCTATAAAGATGCATTGATTATTGGCGCTGCGCAGGGGTGTGCGACGCTGCCGGGGCTTTCCCGCTCCGGGACGACTATTGCGGTCTGCCTTCTGTGCGGGATCGACCGCAGATTTGCGGTAAAGTATTCATTTATTTTATCCATACCGGCGATCCTTGGCGCTGCGGTGCTGGAGATTAAGGATGTGATCGCGGAGCCGTTTGTCGCGAGCCAGTTTGGCATCTACGCGGCCGGCATGGTGTGTGCCGCAGTCGTCGGATATATCTGCATTAAAACAATGCTGGTTGTTGTGCGGAAGAAAAAATTTGTCTATTTCTCCATTTATTGCGCAATTGTCGGTGCATTAGCGATTGCGGGTCATTTTCTTTTGTAATGACCGGTCGGTAGTTGGGCTTACCCCTGCAAAGCAGTGAGTCGGGCAGCCGTGCCTGCATCGGGCATTTTTGAGCGCGTTTCAAATCCGGTTGGCGTCATAGAAAGGGGAACATCAGGTTTGGCATCAAACTCAGCTAAGAAAAAATCGGCTGCGGGGACGAAAAAGACCGCAGCCACAACAAATAAGAAGACTTCAACAGGCAGCCGGCGATCCACTTCAACTAAGACGGCTGCCTCTGTTTCGCGGAAAAAGACGACAGCGCAGGCGAAAAGCAGCAGTGCGCGTTCGGCGACGCAGGCAAATGAGTCCGGCCGGAACACTCCCTCCGGAAACGCTGCCAATCCTCTGTTGGCGAGAGAAGCGCTTCTCTGGCTGGTTCTGGCCGTCTGTGTATTTATGTTTATCAGCTTTTTTGGAGTCGGAGGCTATGTCGGCACGGTAATCTCTGATTTTTGCTTTGGAATTTTTGGCATATCAGCCTATGTGTTTCCGGTCCTTCTGTTTCTTTCAGCCGCATTTTTGATTTCCAACCGGGGCAGCCGCCTGGCGGGAGAAAAGTTTGGCGCGTGTGTGATGCTGTACCTGTGTATCTGCTGTTTTGCGGGCCTGTTGGAAGGCAGTTATACGGAGGCGTATGACATTGGAAGACTGTACGCGCGCTGCGCCTCGATGAAGCAGGGCGGCGGCGTGGTCGGAGGTACGATCTGTCATTTTCTGGCGCCTGCACTCGGACCGGTCGGCATGAGTGTGCTGCTGATTGTCTTTGCGCTGATCGCGCTGGTAATGATCACCCAGAGATCCCTGATCGGGGGTGTAAAAAAGCAGAGCAGCCGGATGGTTCGCTCTGCAAAGGAATCCTCCGCCCGGCGCAGGGAGGAACGAAAAAGGCAGCAGGAATGGGATCTGTTTGAGGAAATGAGTGAGCCGGTTCCGGAGACTCAGGAAAGAGATGAGAGGGAAGAAAGAAGCAGGCGCGGGGCGAAAAAGGAAACGAACCGGATTGTTGTGCGCGAGGAGGTACCGTTTATTCCGCAGATGGAGACAGGGTCGGCATCCGCATCTGCGCAGAGCGGCACGGATCTGGGAGGGGATATGGAGCTGTTGTCTGTGGATCGGCTGAGGACCGGCCATCCGGCTCCTGTGCCGGAGAATCGTCAGCTGGATGTATCCGTCATGTTTTCCGGCCCGACCGAGCCGCGCAGGAAGCACCGGCATGCAAGCGGAGTCACAAGGAATACCAAAATTGTCGGTTCGGATGCGAGGGTTGGCGCGGAGGTGCATGAGATTCTGCCCAAAGCATTTGACCCTGCGGCATTCGAAAAAGACCATGCGGATTCCGCTGATGACCGCTCGTATTATATTGATCTGGATGCAGATATGGAGGGAAAGGGAAGGCGAGTTCCCGATTCTACCAAACTGGATGAGGCGCTTCCTGCGGAATCCAGAGCGGATGAGACGTATCCGGATATGAGCGCACTGCACATTGAAGGGGTGGAGCCGCCGGATTCTTCTGAGCCGGAGAGTACTCATACAACGACTTCTGCGGTCTTCGATGCTTTTGTAAAGTCAGAAGAGAGTCTGGGAAACAGGACGAGCATTGACAGGAACCGTTCGGCGGGTGAGAATCCGGAAAATGCAGATTACCTGGATGGAGAGGAACCGATGGATGCCGGGCAGCGTGGGAAGTCCTCTGCAGAGCGGGTGAGGGGTCTGGCAGGTGCATCGACGCAGCCGGAACACAGCTCGGGCGGCCAGTCCCGGAAGAGAGGAAGCCCTGAGCGGGCCGAATCACTGCATACGGAGGAAACGGCTCCGGATGCGGACGAGCAGGAGGCAGCTTCCGGCCAGTCCGCCGGTCCGGCGAGTGGAAAGATCAAACGGAACCCCCGCTCCTCCGAGCAGGAAATCGCAGCGGGCATCGCTTCTGTGGAGGCGGAGGCAGCCGCAAAGGAAGCGGAAACTCCGCCGCGTCCGGAATATGTATTTCCGCCGTTGGATCTGCTGAAAAAGGGCAAGAGTAAAAACAATGCGGGACAGGATCAGGAAATCCGTCAGACGGCAGCGAAGCTGCAGCAGACGCTGAACAGCTTTGGTGTCCATGTCACAGTGACCAACGTCAGCTGTGGCCCGAGCGTGACCCGGTACGAGCTGCTCCCGGAACAGGGAGTCAAGGTCAGCCGGATCGTTTCGCTCGCTGATGATATTAAACTGAATCTGGCTGCTGCTGATATCCGTATCGAAGCGCCGATTCCCGGAAAATCAGCGGTCGGCATTGAAGTACCAAATGCGGAAAATACCACGGTTCCTCTTCGGGATTTACTGGAATCGGAAGAATTCCAGAAGCATAAATCAAAGCTGGCATTTGCGACCGGAAAGGATCTCGGAGGCAAGGTTGTCGTGTCCGATATCGCAAAAATGCCGCATCTGCTGATCGCGGGTGCGACGGGCTCCGGTAAGTCTGTCTGCATTAATACCATTATCATGAGCATCCTCTATAAGGCGAAGCCGGAGGAGGTGAAGCTGATCATGATTGACCCGAAGGTCGTCGAGCTCAGTGTGTACAATGGGATTCCGCATCTGTTTATTCCGGTCGTGACGGATCCGAAAAAAGCGGCCGGTGCGCTGAACTGGGGGGTCGCGGAGATGACCGACCGTTACGCAAAATTTGCGGAGGTCGGTGCGCGTGACTTAAAGGGCTATAACCAGAAAATCGAGGCTCTGAGGGATGTGGATGATCCAAACAAACCGCAGAAGCTGCCGCAGATCGTGATTATTGTGGACGAGTTGGCCGACCTGATGATGGTCGCACCCGGGGAGGTAGAGGATTCCATCTGCCGCCTGGCTCAGCTGGCGCGGGCGGCCGGGATTCACTTGATCATTGCGACACAGCGCCCTTCCGTTAACGTCATCACCGGTCTGATCAAGGCAAATATGCCATCGAGGATTGCCTTTTCGGTTTCGTCCGGTGTGGACTCCCGTACCATCATTGATATGTATGGCGCGGAGAAGCTGCTTGGCAAGGGCGATATGCTCTTTTACCCGCAGGGATATCAGAAGCCCGCGCGTGTACAGGGCGCATTTGTATCAGATGAAGAGGTCTCTGACGTCGTCGATTTTCTGAAAAACAGCAATGGCGGCTTTTCCTACGACCCTGAGATGGAGCAGAAGATTGCGAAAGCGCAGCAAAGCGCGGCAATCGCTCAGAATGGCGGCTCCGACACAGATGAATTATTTACCCAGGCAGGACAATTCATCATTGAGAAGGATAAAGCGTCGATCGGCATGCTGCAGAGGGTCTTCAAGATCGGCTTCAACCGGGCGGCCAGAATCATGGATCAGCTCTCCGATGCCGGTGTCGTCGGCCCCGAGGAGGGCACGAAGCCGCGCAAGATTCTGATGTCGAAGGAACAGTTTGAGAATTATCTGGAGAATAACTAGTCGAAATTGCCCGAAAAAACCATTGAATTATGCACGTGATTGATTTATACTTAAGGCAATGTGTTTAAACGGCTGCAGGTTCCGCACTGCTTTGCCTCATGCGGGGCAGCAGGGAACCGGATTTTACAGGGGCATGGGTTGAATGCTGTATTTGTTATGCTTCTGCAGCCGCATTTTACGTAATGCAAAGATTGGATTCGTCCGATCTGCATACGTGCGCATCAATATTGTCCGCCCGGAGATACACCGATGCTTTCGGCGGACAGGAAACCTCAGGAGGTATGGTATGTACAAAATTTTAAAAGCCGGAAAGCTTGCAAACAACATCTATGAGATGGTTGTGGACGCGCCGCGTGTCGCGAGACGCTGCCTGCCGGGTCAGTTCATCATCGCGAAGGCAGATGAGGTTGGTGAGCGGATTCCGCTGACGATCTGTGATTATGACAGAGAGGCCGGAACCATCACAATTGTTTTTATGCCGATTGGTGTCTCGACAGAGAAGTTTGCAGCGCTTCAGGCCGGCGACTCTTTCTGTGATTTTGTAGGTCCGCTGGGGCAGCCGTCTGAGCTGTGCCTGGAGAGCGAGCTGGAAGAGACGAAGAAAAAGAAAATTCTGTTTGTGGCTGGCGGCGTCGGCACAGCTCCGGTATATCCGCAGGCAAAATGGCTGCATGAGCACGGGGTAGGCTGTGACGTGATCATTGGCGCCAAGACGAAAGAGCTGGTGATCATGGAGGACAAGTTTAAGTCTGTCTGTGATAACCTTTACATAACAACGGACGATGGCTCCTATGGCAGAAGCGGTATGGTGACCAAGGTCATTGAAGATCTGATCGAGCATGAGGGAAAGACGTATGACCACTGCGTATCCATCGGCCCGATGATCATGATGAAGTTCTGCTGCCTGACAACGAAGAAATACAATCTGAAGACCATCGTCAGCATGAACCCGATTATGGTGGACGGCACCGGTATGTGCGGAGCCTGCCGTATTCTGGTGGGCGATGAGGTGAAGTTCGCCTGCGTAGACGGACCGGAGTTCGACGGACATCTGGTGGACTTTGACGCGGCTATGAAGCGTCAGACCCTCTATAAGACAGAGGAAGGCCGGGCACTGTTAAAGCTGCGTGAGGGAGATACGCATCATGGCGGATGCGGAAATTGCGGAGGTGACAAATAATGGCTGCAAAAGGATTGACAAAGGTTCCGGTCAGAGAGCAGGATCCGAAGGTGAGAGAGACAAACTTCAAGGAAGTATGTCTTGGCTATAATAAGGAAGAGGCGATGGAAGAGGCGACCCGCTGCCTGCACTGCAAAAATGCGAAGTGCATCGAGGGCTGCCCGGTCAATATCAATATCCCGGATTTTATCGCGGAAGTAAAGGAAGGCAATATCGAGGAAGCCTACAAGGTGATCTCACAGTCCAGCGCGCTTCCGGCGATCTGCGGCCGTGTATGTCCGCAGGAGAGCCAGTGCGAGGGCAAGTGCATCCGCGGCATCAAGGGAGATTCGGTTTCCATCGGCAAGCTGGAGCGCTTTGTCGCTGACTGGGCAAGAGAGAACGGCGTCAAGCCGCCTGCTCCAGAGACAAAGAACGGACGCAAGGTAGCTGTCATCGGTTCCGGTCCTTCCGGACTGACCTGCGCGGGCGATCTGGCAAAGCTCGGCTACGACGTGACGATTTTCGAAGCACTGCATGAGCCGGGAGGCGTGCTTGTTTACGGTATTCCGGAGTTCCGTCTTCCGAAGCTCGATGTCGTGGCGAAGGAAGTTGAGAATGTGAAGTCTCTGGGCGTAAAGATTGAGACCAACGTCATTATCGGCAAATCTGTGACGATTGACGAGCTGCTGGATGAGGAAGGCTTTGAAGCAGTCTTCATCGGCTCCGGCGCGGGACTTCCGATGTTCATGGGTATTCCGGGCGAGACCGCGAAGGGTGTGTTCTCCGCGAACGAGTACCTGACCAGAAACAACCTGATGAAGGCGTTCCGCGAGGACTATGATACGCCGATCGTTAAGGGCAAGAAGGTAGCGGTTGTCGGCGGCGGCAACGTGGCGATGGATGCGGCGAGAACCGCCCTGCGCTTGGGCGCGGAGGTTCACATTGTATACCGCCGTTCCGAGGCAGAGCTTCCGGCCCGTGCGGAGGAGGTTCATCATGCGAAGGAGGAAGGCATCATCTTTGACCTCCTGACGAATCCGACCGAGATTCTGACGGATGAGAATGATGCAGTCTGCGGTATGCGCTGCATCCGCATGGAGCTTGGCGAGCCGGATGCGTCCGGCAGAAGACGTCCGGTGGCCATCCCGGGCTCTGAGTTTGACCTTGATGTGGATACGGTGATTATGTCACTCGGAACCTCTCCGAACCCGCTGATTTCTTCGACCACGATCGGGCTGGATGTGAACCGTAGAAAATGCATCATCGCGGATGAGGAGACCGGTCAGACCTCCAAGGATGCGGTATTCGCAGGCGGCGACGCCGTGACAGGCGCAGCGACTGTGATCCTTGCGATGGGCGCAGGCAAAGCGGCCGCGAAGGGCATTCACGAGTTCCTGAGCGCGAAATAAGCAATCATTAACGGCGAATGTATTTAAACAGGCATCAGGTTTCATTTGCAGAAGAGCATTCCTGCACATTCCTGATGCCTGTTTTCTTTCGGAGTGCCTGTCATGAAAATTAAAATTATTTCTGTAGGAAAAATCAAAGAGAAATACCTTCGTGATGCGATCGCAGAGTACTCGAAGCGTCTGGGCCGTTACTGCAAGCTGGAAATCCTGGAGGTGGCGGATGAAAAGACACCGGACGGAGCATCAGCGGCAGAAGAGCTTTCCGTGAAAGAGACGGAGGGGAAACGCCTGCTGCGCTGCATCCGGGATACGGACTATGTGATTGCGCTTGTCATTGAGGCGAAGATGCCTGACTCGGTTTCTCTGGCGCGAACGATTGAGCAGCTGGGCGTGCGCGGAGAGAGCAGCCTCTGTTTTGTGATTGGCGGTTCTCTGGGACTGTCGAAAGAGGTGCAGGAGCGCGCGGATGTGTGTATGAGCTTTTCGAAGCTGACCTTTCCGCATCAGCTGATGCGTGTGATTTTACTGGAGCAGATCTATCGGAGCTTCCGCATTATCCATGGGGAGCCTTATCATAAGTAGTCTTATCATAAGCAGCCTTAAAAACAGCCTTAACATAAATAGCTTTACCATCAGCAGTGAATCGATTCATACCTATACTATTTCGCCCTGAATCAGGGCTTTTTTTGTGTATTTTGTGTGAAAACTATCTGACAATTATTAAAAAAATCGAAAAACTCTTGACGAAAAAAATGAATGTGGTAAGATAGGTGCGATTGGCAAATCGTATGACCGGCACTTGACTTGGAACGTTGGAAATCAGCGAAACGATTCAAATAACAGACAAATCTGGAAATAGAAACGCCCGTTATCAGTTCATCCAGAATTTATTCGAAACAGAAAACACTCAGAAAAAGATGAATCAGGGACACCACAGGCAGACGGCTTTCGGTAAGGATGAGGGAAAGCCATGCGAAGACGGCTGCTATTGTTTATCGTATAGGAAATCGTATCAGAATTTTATGAAGGAGGAATCGCATATGATCGATATGACTGGATACACCAGAAAGGGTGCGGAAATCTGCCGGAAAAATGACAGTATCCCGCGGGAGCTTTATAAAGAGTACGGTGTGAATCTTGGCCTGAGAGATATCAACGGAAATGGTGTGCTGACCGGTCTGACGAATATTTCCCTGATCGTGTCATCCAAAAAGGTGGATGGGAAAAAGGTTCCCTGCGACGGACAGCTCTGGTACCGCGGCTATAATGTACAGAATCTGATCCGGGATCTCGGTCCATCCGAGTTCGGCTTCGAAAAAATCGCCTATTTGCTGCTGATGGGTGAGCTTCCGGGCAAAGCAGAGCTGGAGGAGTTCCGGGGGATCATCGGCAACAGCCGGACGCTTCCGACGAACTTCACGCGGGATGTCATTATGAAGGCGCCTAGCTCTGATATTATGAATACCATGACCCGAAGCATTCTCACGCTTGCTTCCTATGATAAAAATGCGAAGGATACAAGTGTGAACAACAGCCTGCGTCAGTGTATCGAGCTGATTGCTCTGTTTCCGGTACTGGCTGTTTACGGTTATCATGCTTACAATCATTACGAAAATGATGCGAGCATGTACATTCACCGCCCGTCTCCGGAGCTTTCGACCGCAGAAAATCTGCTGATGATGCTCCGCCCGGATAAGAACTATACAGAGGTCGAGGCAAAAGTGCTTGATACCGCGCTTTTGCTGCACATGGAGCATGGCGGCGGCAATAACTCGACGTTTACCACGCGTGTCGTCACGTCCTCCGGCTCAGACACGTATTCGACCATCGCGGCGGCCATGTCCTCCCTGAAAGGTCCGAAGCACGGCGGCGCGAACATCAAGGTCATGGAAATGATGGATGATATCCGCTCGAACGTGAAGGATCTGCACGACGACGAGGAGATCGAAGCGTATTTGTCGCGGATTCTTGACGGGGATGCCTTCGACCATAAAGGCCTGATTTACGGCATGGGACATGCGATTTACTCACTGTCGGATCCGAGAGAGCGGATTTTCAAAAAGTATGTAGAGATGCTGGCCGAGGAGAAGCACTGCGACGAGGACATGCATCTGTATGCGACGATTGAAGAACTGGCGCCAAAGCTGATCGCCGAGAAGCGCCATATCTACAAGGGTGTCAGCCCGAATGTCGACTTCTACAGCGGCTTTGTGTACAGCATGCTTGATATTCCGCTGGAGCTGTATACGGCCATCTTTGCAGTGGCAAGAATCGTCGGCTGGAGCGCACATCGCATTGAAGAGCTGATCTGCGCGGATAAGATCATCCGTCCGGCTTATTTAAGTGTGATGGAGCGCAGAGAGTAATTTCGATGGATGATGGGTTTGACTATGTTTTGGACAGATGTAAGACCTTAAACGGACCCGGATATTCATATGTGTAATAAAAAGAAAAAGCAGTCTCAGGAGAATACCCGAAGGCTGCTTTTTTGACTTAAAAATTTCTTTGACGAAATGGTTACCCCAGTCCCATCACCCGGATCAGCAGAAGCCAGCTCAGCCCGTAGTAGGTAATGACGGCGACAAGGTCGTTGACCGTTGTAATCAGCGGGCCGGAGGCCACCGCGGGGTCGACGTGGATGTGGTCGAAAAACATGGGGATGCAGGTGCCGACCATGCTTGAGATGATCATGGCTGCCATAAGCGAAACGCCAACGCATCCGGATACGGCAAACGCAAACCCGGGAGCGGTCCCCTTCAGGAACCAGATGTAAAGCCCGACGAAGAGAATGGAAATGCTGCCCAGAATCAGTCCGTTGCACAGTCCGACCCGCATTTCCTTCCAGACCAGCGCCAGTTTCTGGTGGCCGGTCAGCGTCTCATCCATCAGCACACGGATGGTAACAGCCAGAGACTGCGTACCGACGTTGCCGGCCATGTCAAGAATCAGAGACTGGAAACACATGATAATGGTCAGCTGGCTCACGACGGCCTCGAAGACGCCTACTACAGAGGAAACCAGCATTCCGAGAACTAAAAGGATGCACAGCCAGGGAAGCCTTTTCTTCATGCTTTCCGGCAAGGGCTCCTTTAAATCCTCCTCGGCGGCCAGACCTGCGAACTTTGCGTAGTCCTCGCCCATCTCATCATCGACCAGCTCGACGATGTTCTGGGAAGTGATGACCCCCAGCAGCCGGTTTTCGTCGCTGAGAACCGGAATGGAATCCTCCGAATAGTCCTTCAGCTTTTCGATGCAGTCGTCGATGGAGGTGTGGCCATATACATAAGGATAAGATGTGGAAATCAAATCCTCCAGGCGGGCGTCCTGCCGGGCGATGATCAGATCCTTCAGATCGATGGCTCCGAAAAAGGTCCCATCCTCCGCTGTGGTGAAAAGGGTTGTGATGTTGTCATTTTTTTCGGCCTGCTCAATCAGGGCGTGCATGGCCTGCTTGATGGTCAGATTTTCGCGAAAACAGATAAAATTGGTCGTCATGCGGCTTCCGATTTCATCATCATCAAATACAGAGATGACGGAAATGTCGTTCCGGGCTTCTTCATCCATGAGCCCCATGATCAGCAGCCGCTTTTCCCGCGGAAGTGCTCGTAAGATTTCAACCACGGAGTCGGTCTCCATCTTCGATAGGATGCCGGCGGCCTTTTTGACCTCCATCTCATCCAGATATCGGATGGTCTCATCCTCATCCGTGTGCTCGAAGATATCCGAAAGCAGATCCTGATCCAGAATGCGGAACAGCTTTTTCTGCTCCACGGAGGAAAGATCCGAGAGCGCCTCCGCCAGATCTTTCTCGTGGTAATCCTCAAGCTTGCTTCGCAGAAGTACCGGGGAAATGTTGCTTCTAATAATTGCAATGATTTCAGATTTGTAATCCTGTAATTTCTGCTCCATATCAGATTCCTCCTGTCAGCCGGACCGCGAAAACAAGCCTGCACAGTCCGCTGGAATTAAAAAACACAACAAAATAAAATGAAGAATGAGAATTCTTCAAAAATAAATAATTGTGATCTGGTTGGAAACAGGATGAGAATCTTAAGAGGTCCGTAACGTCATTTTACAGCGGCAGGAAAAGAAAAAAACGCCGCCGGACAGAAAACAGAGATCAGAAATCAGAAATCATTTCTGCAAAATGAACAGAGCAGATTACATAAGAATGGCCATCCTGTGCCGCTACTTCGACCTCGACCGTCACAATTATCCATTCCGTTCACCTGCCTTTCCTGTTTAGAGAACATCCGCAGTGCCGGAAGACAAAAGATGAGAAGTCTTTGCCGGACTGCAATCCGAAAATTTCTTATCTATTCTAACAAAAGTGTTGGGAAGATGCAAGCATTTTTCCGAAATTGAAAGGTAAAGTTTTATTGACGCACCGAACGCAAGATGCTATACTTTGATGCGTATCAGACAATGATAGAAACAAACAGGGTAAAGGACACCAAGAGTATATTTTGACATTTGAATGGGCATTGAGTCGGAGCCCCATTCACGAAAGAGAGGCTACCTATGTCTGAATTAGAAACACTGGATCAGATTCTTCCCGTCGGTCCGCTGAAAATTGCCGCTTTGGAGGGATGCCGTGAATTCGGCGCGGCTGTAAACGCGCAGCTGGTGGAATCCCGGCAGAACAGCCGACTGAGCAACGCGAACAGCAGCGTGATTTCCCAGCCGGGTTATATCGCTGACACTTATCTGCTTGACTGCAGCTGCCCCCGGTTTGGCACCGGAGAGGGCAAGGGGCAGATCAATGATTCGGTCCGGGGCACGGATCTGTACATTCTGGTTGACGTCTGCAATTACAGCCTGACCTACAAGGTCTGCGGGCATGTAAATCATATGTCGCCGGACAACCATTTTCAGGATTTAAAGCGCATCATCTCCGCCGCGAATGGCAAGGCAAAGCGCATCAATGTCGTGATGCCATTTTTATATGAAGGAAGACAGCACAAACGCTCCAAACGGGAATCGCTGGACTGCTCCCTGGCGCTGCAGGAGCTGGTGGATATGGGGGTTTCCAATATCATCACATTTGACGCGCATGACCCGCGCGTTCAGAATGCGATTCCGCTGAGCGGGTTCGATTCGTTTATGCCGACCTACCAGTTCCTGAAAGCCCTGCTGGACAATGTGGAGGATTTCCAGATTGACAATGACCATCTGATGGTCATCAGCCCGGATGAGGGAGCGATGAGCCGCGCGGTCTATTTTTCCGGTATTCTCGGCGTGGACATGGGTATGTTTTACAAACGGCGCGACTATTCGGTCATCGTAAATGGAAAGAATCCGATTGTCGCCCATGAATTTCTGGGAGACTCCGTCGAGGGTAAGGACGTGATCGTCGTGGATGATATGATCTCCTCCGGCGAGAGCATGCTGGATGTGGCAAAGCAGGTGAAGGAGCGCGGTGCGAAGCGCGTGTTTGTCTGCACGACCTTCGGGCTGTTTACAGATGGACTGGCAAAGTTTGATGAATACTATGAGGCCGGCTATATTACAAAGGTAGTGACCACCAACCTTCACTACCGCGATCCGGCGCTTCTGACGAAGCCGTGGTACGCCGAGGCGGATATGACGAGATTCCTCGCGACGATCATTGAGGCGTTGAATCATGACTCTACCTTGAGCAATATCGAGACGCCGACCGCGAAGATCCATGAGCTGCTCTCTAAGATACGGAGCGAATGACTGTGCAGAGCTGGAAATGACGAGGAATCAGACAGAAGATAGAAAAGAGATGCCGGTTCAGAAGCTGTCAGCTGTTTGAATAAGGCAGTGAATCAGGCAGAGCAAAAAAGAATGAAAACGAAAAATATGGAGCATGTAATTAAGGCGGTTGAGCCGGGAAGCATCGCCGAAGAGCTGGAGCTGGAACCCGGGGATGTGATGCTTTCCGTCAACGATCAGGAGATCGAGGATGTTTTTGATTATCACTATCTGATCAACGATGAGTATCTGACCCTGCAGGTGCGCAAGGCGGACGGGGAAGAGTGGGAGCTGGAGATTGAGAAGGAGTTTGAGGAAGATCTCGGCATTTCGTTTGAGAGCTCGCTGATGGATGAGTACCGCTCCTGCCGGAATCACTGTATTTTCTGTTTTATTGACCAGATGCCCAAAGGGATGCGGGATACGCTTTATTTTAAGGACGACGACTCCCGGCTGTCCTTCCTTCAGGGAAATTATGTGACGCTGACAAATATGAGCGATCATGATATTGACCGCATCATCCGCTACCATCTGGAGCCAATCAATATTTCCTTTCATACGATGAACCCGGAGCTTCGGTGTACGATGCTGCGAAACCGGTTTGCGGGCGATATTTTTCCCAGGGTTCAGAGGCTGGCGGACGCGGGGATAGAGATGAACGGACAGATCGTGCTCTGCCGCGGGATCAATGACGGAGACGAGCTGGAATATTCGATTTCCGAGCTTACAAAGTATCTGCCGCAGCTGCGAAGTGTGTCGGTCGTTCCTGTGGGGCTGACCAGGCATCGCGACGGGCTTTTTCCGCTGGAGGCGTTTACAGCGGACGATGCCTGCCGGGTGATTGACTGTATTGAAGCATGGCAGCGCAGGATTTATGAGGACTATGGCCTGCACTTTATTCATGCGTCGGATGAATGGTACATTCTGGCCGGAAGGGATTTTCCGGAGGCAGAACGGTATGACGGCTATCTCCAGCTGGAAAATGGCGTGGGTATGATGCGGCTGCTGATAGAGGAAGTGGGGGAAGCACTGCAGGAAGCCTGCTCACATATGCAGGCTGCTGCCAATTCACAATGCACGGCGGAAGACGATTCGGTAATGCCGGAATTGCCGGTACCGGAAGACGGTCATCCGGATTTGGACGAAATGCAGCGGTGGACGTACAATCATGGCAGCGGAATCGGAGTTGAGAATCCGCGCCGCCGTGAGGTTTCGATTGCCACCGGACGGCTCGCCGGGCCGTATCTGGAAAAGCTGTGCGGGGATATCTGCGCGGTCTTTCCGGATGTCAGCTGTCAGGTGTATGAGATAAGAAATGTGTTTTTTGGGGAAGAAATCACAGTGTCCGGCCTGATTACCGGCACGGATCTGATCACCCAGCTGTCCGGACAGAAGCTGGGAGAAGAACTGCTTTTGCCATGCACAATGCTGCGCAGCGGGGAGAAGGTATTTTTGGATGATGTGTCAGTAGAGGATCTGGAACGCGCTTTACAAATTCCGGTTCGTATTGTAGAATCAGACGGGGGCGATCTGGTGAGAGCAATAGTGGAAGAGTGAGGATAAGGAGAGCCGCGCAATTGAGTTCGGCAATGCCGAAGCGCGGCCTGCATCCTCACTCTCAGAGAGAGTGAGGACATATTATGAGTAAACCGATTGTGGCGATAGTCGGCAGACCGAACGTGGGGAAATCGACCCTGTTCAATGCGCTGGCAGGCTCCAATATATCGATTGTAAAGGATACACCGGGGGTGACGAGGGACCGCATTTACGCGGATGTCGAGTGGCTGAACCTGAATTTTACGCTGATTGACACCGGTGGCATTGAGCCTGAGAGCAAGGATATCATGCTTTCCCAGATGCGCGAGCAGGCGCAGATTGCGATTGATACAGCGGATGTGATTATTTTTATTGTTGACTGCCAGCAGGGGCTGGTGGACTCGGACGCGAAGGTGGCAGATATGCTTCGCCGCTCGCATAAGCCGGTTGTTCTGGTTGTGAATAAGGTAGACAGCTTTCAGAAATATCAGGCGGATGTCTATGAGTTTTACAATCTTGGCATCGGCGACCCGGTGCCGATCTCTGCGGCAAACCGGCAGGGGCTTGGCGATATGCTCGATGTGGTGACGTCTTATTTTGATCCGGAGAAGGTCTATACGGAGGAGGATGAGCGCCCCCGGATTGCCATTGTGGGAAAGCCGAATGTCGGTAAATCCTCCCTGATCAATAAGCTGCTTGGAGAAAACCGCCTGATCGTCACGGACATTGCGGGTACGACGCGTGACGCGGTCGATACCGCAGTCAAATGGAAGGACAAAGAATACATTTTCATTGACACAGCGGGGCTGCGCCGGAAAAGCAAAATAAAAGAAGAGATCGAGCGCTACAGCATTATTCGCACGGTCTCTGCCGTAGAGCGTGCGGACGTCGTGGTGATGATGATTGACGCGACGGAGGGCGTGACGGAGCAGGACGCGCACATCGCCGGGATCGCCCATGAGCGCGGCAAAGGGATTGTGATCGCGGTCAATAAATGGGATGCCATCGAGAAGGATGACAAGACGATCTATGAGCATACCAGAAAGATCCGGCAGGTTCTTTCCTATATGCCTTATGCGGAGATCATTTTCATCTCCGCCGAGACCGGACAGCGGCTCCCGAAGCTGTTTGACACGATTGACATGGTGATTCAGAATCAGTCGATGCGTGTGAAGACCGGTGTGCTCAATGAGATCATGGCGGAAGCGGTGGCGCTGCAGCAGCCTCCGTCTGACAAGGGAAGAAGGCTGAAGCTCTACTATATCACGCAGGCGCGTGTGAAGCCGCCGACTTTCGTGGTTTTTGTCAACGACAAGGATCTGATGCATTTTTCCTATACGAGATATCTGGAAAATCAGATAAGAAAAGCATTTGGATTTCGCGGGACGCCGCTGAAATTCATTATTCGGGAACGAAAGGATAAAGAAAATTAAATGGAACGCGTGGTATGTATTCTGATTGGTTATCTGTTTGGTCTGTTTGAGACCAGCTATATTATCGGACGCGCACATGGGATTGACATTCGTGATTATGGCAGCGGAAACGCGGGCACGACAAATATGATGCGCACACTTGGAAAAGGCTGGGGTGCGCTCACATTTATCGGAGACGGGCTGAAGCCGGTGTTCGCCGCATTGGTTTCCTGGCTGATTTTCAGGAAAACGTATGCGGACATCTGGCCGCTTCTCTGTGTATATACCGGTTTTGGCGCAGTGCTGGGACACAGTTTCCCGTTTTATCTTGGCTTCCGCGGCGGGAAGGGAATCGCGACCACCGGAGGTACGACGCTTGCGCTGCATCCGGCGCTCTGCCTGCTGGCCATTATCGGATTCTGCATCGGATTTTTTTCGACCGGGTATGTGTCGGTCGGATCGCTGATCGTGGCAGGCGGATTCCTGGTGGAGTCTGTGATATTTGGACAGCTTGGATGGCTGGGCATGACACAGCGGTATCTGAATGAGCTTTACGTGATAGTAGCGATCATTGCCGGACTTGATTTTTACAGGCATCGCGGAAACATTGACCGGCTGCGAAAGGGAGAAGAGAGAAAATCAGGACTTTTAGATAAGTCAAAAAAGAAGCCAAAGAAGAAGTGATTCATGGCAGACGTTTCGTAAATGGTGTTTGAGCCTGAAGCTTTACGAAATGAGGAATTGAGCAGATACAGGAGGTAGGTAATATGGCGAAAATCGGAATTATCGGCGCGGGAAGCTGGGGACTTGCCCTGTCAAAGCTGTTATATGAGAATGGAAATGAAGTGACCCTCTGGTCATTTCTCGAGTCGGACGCAGAGCTGATCCGCACGACCCATGAGCTGCCGTCAAAGCTGCCTGGTGTGACGATCCCGGAGCAGATTCGGGTGACGTCTGATCTGGCTGAGGCGATACCGGGACAGGAGGTTCTGGTGCTGGTCAGCCCCTCCGCGGTGGTGCGGGAGACCGCAAAGAAGATGCGCCCGCTGGTACCGGACGGTATGGTGATCGTGAACGCGGCAAAGGGCATTGAGGAAGGCTCTCTGATGACGATGACGGATATCATCGAGGAGGAGATTCCGCAGGCGAATGCGGCGGTCATCTCCGGCCCGAGCCATGCGGAAGAGGTGGCCCGCTCCATGCCGACGACCATTGTGATCGGTGCGAGGGATGAAGCGACGGCCCGGATGCTGCAGAAGCTGTTTATGAGTCCGGTGTTCCGGGTCTACATCAGCTCGGATATGGTTGGGATTGAACTGGGCGGCTCGCTGAAAAATGTTATTGCGCTTGCGGCCGGCATTGCCGACGGCATGGGCTATGGAGACAATGCGAAGGCGGCGCTGATCACGCGCGGAATCGTGGAAATTGCCCGGCTTGGCACAAAGATGGGCGGCCATTTTGAGACCTTCTGCGGGCTGACCGGAATCGGCGACCTGATTGTTACCTGCGCGAGCATGCACAGCCGCAACCGCCGTGCCGGAATCCTGCTCGGACAGGGCTACGCGATGGAAGAGGCCATGAAGGAGGTCAACATGGTCGTGGAAGGCGTTTACTCTGCGAAGTCTGCGCGTGCGCTTGCAGAGAAATACCAGGTCGAGCTGCCGATCATTGAGCAGGTAAATCAGGTGTTATTCGAAGGCAAGAACCCGAAGGAGGCTGTGTCTGACCTGATGCTCCGTGATATGGGTGTCGAGAATTCGCTTGTGCCGTGGTGATATGTATTTTTTTTGTTACTATTCACGGGGTGGGGGATGAAGAAAGACTGAAATTTTGACTT
>JAJQHZ010000028.1 GCA_021199475.1 Lachnospiraceae bacterium | reverse complement strand
TTTCAGAATTGAAATTGACAGAGTGCATGTGGAAAGCGCATGATGGCCAACAGCCAGACGAATGATTATATTCCAGGTTGTCGGTAACAGATTGAAAACAGAACATTTTTACACAGAGCATCCGAAATCAGGATCGGGTCATACCTCCAGCCCACAGAATCAACACCGACGATATTGGAGAGTTTGCGAAAACTCTCCATCACTTTTTCTTTTTCCGGTACATTTGGCTCTATATCTTTTCCATATGGCGTAATGGTAACAAACCAGTATTGCCCGTATGGAGCAAGATGATTCATATATGGAAACATCGGCGCAGGATTTTTTGTACAGAACCCGATCAGATCAACGACATCCGGTGCCAGCTCATTCTGTTGATTTTGATGGCATGCTGCATTATAATTCGAGTGTAATACTCAAATTTAATGAACTGCGGCGCGATTTGGAAGGAATCAGCCAGAAGGTCTTGACAGACAGCCTGCGGTCTATGGAAGAGGATGGGATTGTGATTCGTACTGTTTTTGCTGAGGTTCCGCTGAGAGTAGAGTATTCTCTCAGTGAATTGGGTGAGTCAATGAATCCGATCCTTGACGCTATGGAGGCGTGGGGGACGGCTTATAAGGAAAGTTTGGAAAGGCAGTGACAGCCATGCCGGAATTACCAGAGGTGGAAACAATAAAACGGATAATAGAGCTGCAAATACAAGTCTGGAGGAATCAATATGAGAAAGGAATCGGAATCGCAGCGAGACTTTTCTGTTGGAAAGGTCTGGACAAACATAACAGCTCAGGCTGTGCCGCTGACTATTGCTCAGCTGGTACAGCTTTTATATAATATTGTCGACCGAATCTACATCGGACATCTGCCGGAAGTGGGAAGCCTCGCCCTGACGGGAGTGGGGATTACGTTTCCGATTACTACATTGATTCTGGCATTTGCCAATCTGTTCGGAACCGGCGGCGCGCCTTTATTTTCCATAGAGAGAGGGGCCGGGAATGAAGAAAAAGCAAGGGAGATCATGGGGAATGTTTTTACGATGATTCTGATGACATCTGTGATCATTATGATGTTCTGTTATGCATTCAGGGTTCCTGTGCTTTACCTGTTTGGCGCAAGCGATGCTACAATTGTTTATGCGGAACGATATCTGCGCACATACCTGTTCGGAGTCCTTTTTTCTATGATCGTCACGGGTATGAATGGGTTTATCAGCTCCCTTGGGTTTCCGAGGACCGCCATGTGGACAACCATTATTGGTGCGGTTCTGAACCTGATCCTTGACCCTGTTTTTATCTTTGGCCTTTCCATGGGAGTAGAAGGCGCTGCATTGGCAACGGTCATCAGTCAATGTGTTTCCGCAGTCTGGGTAATGCATTTTTTGATTGCCGGAAAAACAACTATGACCCTTAAGATGCGTTATATGAAGCTGAGACGCCGAACGGTCACCCGCGTTTTGGGGCTGGGGGTGAGCGGCTTTATGCAGCAGGCGACAAACTGCCTGGTTCAAATCGTATGCAATGTAACCCTGCAGAATTATGGCGGCGACCTGTATGTTGGAATCATGACCATTATCAACAGCGTCCGCGAGATGGCCACGCTGCCGGTGACGGGCATCAGCAGCGGCGGTCAGCCGGTGCTTGGATATAATTATGGGGCGAAACGGCCTGACAGGGTAAAGGAAGGCATCCACTTTATGGCGATAACCGGGATCGTCTACACGGCGTTTATGTGGCTTATCATTGAAGTATTTCCAACCGCCTTCATCCGAATCTTTTCAAGTGATGCCCAGACAATAGAGCTTGGATCGAGGGCATTGCGGATTTATTTTATGGGCTTTGTATTTATGAGTCTGCAATTCATGGGCCAATCTACCTTTGTAGGGCTTGGAAAAGCGAAACGAGCTGTGTTTTTCTCGATTCTGCGAAAGGTTGTGATTGTTGTTCCGCTGACGATATTCCTGCCCATGGTTATGGGCCTTGGCACTGACGGTGTCTTCCTTGCGGAACCTGTTTCCAATCTGATCGGCGGCCTGGCTTGCTTCACCACGATGTATATCACAGTATATCGGAAGCTGTGAATTACTTTACGGAGGCACTCAAATCTAAAATAAATATTAATTATTAGCAGCTGGACTTGACGGGTGCTAATAAGTGCGCTATATTCTGTATGATTATAAAGGTGAAAGAATGCAGCAATGATAAAGAGGGCAGGATGCAAAAATGAGTGGGGAAGATCAGACAGATGAGTGAGAAGAAGAGGGGAACCACCTGCTATTATCATGATTATACAGATGATTTTGTAAAGAGCGCCCGTCAGGATGAATCGCTGCCGGATGATTATCGCTGGATACACAAAAACTTATTTTATCGCCTGATTTCTGCGGTGCTTTACGGTGTGGCGGTGATCGTTGCGCTGGTTTATGGCAAAGTTGTGCTGCGTATCCATGTGAAAAACCGGAAAGTGCTCAAGGAGGCCAGAAAAACAGGCTGCTTTCTGTACGGAAACCACACACAGCCCATGGGGGACGTATTTGGTCCGGTTCTGTATTGCTTTCCTATGCGGATAAGTGCGATTGCCAGTCCGTCGAACCTGGGGATTCCGGTAATTGGGAAGCTTCTCCCTATGCTGGGCGGTTTGTTTATACCGGATTCCATGGGGCAGATGAAACAATTCATGGAGGCAGTCCGGTATCATGTGGAGAAAAAGCGCTGCATTGTCATTTATCCGGAAGCGCATGTCTGGCCCTGGTGTACGTTCATCCGGCCTTTTCCGGCCACGGCATTTCGATTCCCGGTGTTGTACCATGTGCCGGCCTTTTGCATGACGACTACCTACCAGAAGCGGAAGCATGGAAGAAGACCCAGGATAGTCGTTTATATAGACGGTCCGTTTTTTGCGGAACCGGGCAAGAATAAACGGAAACAGCAGATGGAGCTGCATGACAGGGTTTACGCCTGCATGGAGTCGCGCAGCCGGGAAAGAACCTGTGAATACATCCGGTATCAAAAAGAGAACGGCACCATGTGAGAATCTTCTGGTGCAGGCTGGCGCGGTCGGCATCGTGCATTTGCTTTGCAGATACCTGACAATAGAAGGAGATGAATTCATGAATATCCTGTATTGCGGAGATAAAAATATAGAGGATGGACTGGTGATTTCGGTTCTGTCATTGCTGAAGGCTGTTTCGGAGCCCTTACACATATTTGTGATGACGATGGATCTGAAGCTTGAGAGGGGGCAGATTTCGCCGGTTTCTCAGGGAACCATCCGCTATCTGGACAACCGTCTCAAAAAGCAGAATGAGCAGAGCTCTGCCGTCCGAATTGATGCCACCGGGCTGTTTTGTGCCGAACCGCCGCTGGCGAACATGGAGACGCGCTTCACGCCCTGCTGTATGCTGCGCCTTTATGCGGATCAGGTGCCGGAGCTGCCGGATCGAATCCTGTATCTGGACAATGATGTCGTTTGCAGAAAGGATTTTGGCGATTTTTATGATCAGGAATTATCGGATTCTGAGCTGGCCGGTGTCCCTGATTATTATGGAAAATGGTTTTTCCGGAAGAGCCTGTTTCATATGGATTATATGAATTCCGGTGTTCTGCTTCTGAATCTGGCACGCATTCGGGAAACGGGCCTGTTTGCGCGGTGCCGCACCCTTTGCAGGGAAAAAAAGATGTTTATGCCGGATCAGTCCGCGCTCAATAAGCTGGCTGATAAGAAAAAGCTTTGCAGCAGGGTTTATAACGAGCAGCGCAGACTTCATAAAGGTACGGTATTTCAGCATTTTACGACGAGCTTCCGCTTTTTCCCGTGGCTGCATACGCTGACGGTAAAGCCCTGGCAGATTGAACAGGTGCATGAAAAGCTGAAGCTGCACGAATATGATGATATTTTGCAGGAATATACTGCTGTTATGGCGGAGTTGAGATGAAGACGCGGAACCGCTGCGACTGAAAACGCTGTTACATGCATTGAGGCAGCGAATTGTATTGTGAGGAGGTACCAATGGAACAGACTATTATCCCCATTTTTTTTACAACTGATGAGAGTTATGCTCCATGGATGGACTGCGCCATCCGCTCGATGGAGGAGCACGCGTCCGAAGCATATCGATATCAAATCATTGTCCTGCATCAGGATTTAGCGAAAGAGAGCCAGGATAAGATTGCCGCCGGTGTGCGCGCGCCGTTTGAAATTCGTTTTGTCTCTATGGAAAAAGAGCTGGCAGGCATTACCGACCGGACGGAAAACCGGCTGCGGTGTGATTATTTTACATTGACGATTTATTTCCGACTGTTTATCGCGGACCGGTTTCCTGAGTATGATAAGGGCATTTATCTGGACAGTGACATTGTGGTGCCCGGTGATATTTCGGAATTGTACCGGGTGGAGCTGGGAGACAATATTATTGGAGCCTGTGCGGACCGCTCCATCACGCCGGTTCCCCAGCTGGTGGAGTATGTGGAAAACGCGGTCGGTGTGCCGATTGATGAGTATGTCAATTCCGGCATTCTGCTGATGAATTTGAAAAAGATGCGGGAAGTGGGCTTCTGTGACCATTTCCTTTGGCTGCTGCATACCTTTCACTTCGACTGTCTTGCTCCTGACCAGGATTACATCAACGCGATGTGCAGCGGTAAAATTGTTTATCTGGATGAGACGTGGGAC
The DNA here is from genome assembly GCA_021199475.1 of Lachnospiraceae bacterium. Lineage (GTDB taxonomy): Bacteria > Bacillota > Clostridia > Lachnospirales > Lachnospiraceae > Choladousia. The sequence goes on along the minus strand of JAJQHZ010000028.1, from coordinate 32,988 downwards.
GCCATGCCGCCGATGGGCGGAAAAGGAGCGGAAGTGCTGCAGAACGGGAAACGCCCCCTCACAATGTTCGGCGGCAGAACGGGCAGCCAACTGAATTGTGCTTCGCACAAGGCTGCCCTTCCACAACTGATTCATTACAATCTCTTCCAGAAGCCCTGGTGCTACGACGACATCCCGTATGAGGAGTATTTCTGGGACTGCGCGAAAAAATCCCCGTTTTATCCGGATATCGTGCGGTTTAAGGAAAACTATTCGGAGGAACAGAAGAAATCGGACCAGACCTGCCTGGAAAATATGATCGCAAAAGGACCCAGAGTATGCAGCCAGGAAGTGACCTTTCGCAGGATGTATGAGAAAGGGGAACGCATACGCGTATGCGAAAACTTAGGAAAGATGGAATGATGCAGAACCGTACCTCGCACCTGCTGCGGGATACGTATGAAAGGATATCGCGTAAAGACAACATTCGGACGTGTAAATCGATAAAAATAGAGGAGAACATTCGTATATGCTGATCGGCGGAAACAAAGAACAGGTCATTGCCAATATGAAATCGGCCACCGAGAGGGGAGATCTGAACTGTAAAGTGGAGACGGGCGATCCGGTTTTGTCCGGAGAAGAGCGGGAGAAGATTGCCCGGCATTATCTGGATAATTATAAGACCTTCGGATATCGGTTCTGCAATGTCTGTGCGCGGGCGCTGACAGACACAGCTACCTGGTGGCTGAATCGGGATACCAGGATTGAGGGGCTGGAAAATATGAAAGAGATTCATGGCGGTGCGATTGTCACCAGCAATCATTTCAGCCCTCTGGATAACACGGCGGTGCGGAAGGCAATGAACCGGGCTGGCTATCGGCGGCTGTTTATCGTCAGTCAGGAGACGAATCTTGCCATGAAAGGGTGGATTGGTTTTCTGATGAACCACGAGGACATCATTCCGCTGGTGAATCATTCCGAGTATCTGCGCAAGCATTTCGGCCCTATGATCCGGGAACGGTTAAGGCGTGGGGATGCGATTCTGATTTACCCGGAGCAGGAGATGTGGTTTCACTACCGGAAACCCCGCCCGCCCAAACGGGGCGCGTATTATTATGCGGCGGTCAACCATGTTCCGGTTATTTCCTGCTTTGTAGAGATCCGGGATCTGCCAGGCAGGGAAAATGAAGAATTCCACAAAACCCGGTATGTGATGCATATTCTCAAACCCATTTATCCGGACCCGGAAAAAAGCGCCAGGGAGAACAGCCATGAAATGATGCGGCAGGATTATCAGCAAAAAGTGGCTGCCTATGAGCGGGCCTATGGAAAAACACTTACATATGATTTTAAGACCGATGATATTGCAGGATGGATTCCGCATGAAGAAACTGCGCTGTGAATGATTCGGCCCCGGTTCTTCCCCAATAACCAAAAAAGCAGTTGCCCTTCGAGCCAAATTGATTATAATAGAATTTGAGTGGATGGAGATTGAGGCGGAGGGAATATGTATACACTAATGAGAGCGAGGAGGAACAATCATGGATCATACAATTCAAAATGGATTTTTGACGGTGACGGCCAGTGATGCTGGAGCTCAGCTACAGTCGATCAAAAGTGCGGGCGGTACAGAGTATCTCTGGCAGGGGGATCCGGACATCTGGAGCGGGAAGGCGCCGAATTTATTTCCCTACATCGCGCGGCTGACGGATGGGACTTTTTCCCTGAACGGGAACGAGTATCATATGAAAATACACGGGCTGATCAAGTACAGCACGCTGGTGGCGGAGACGCCGGGCTGCCAGGCGGAGACTTCGGCCGCACAGGAGCCATGCATGACGTTTTGCCTGGTGAGCAATGAGCAGACAAAAGAGCAGTACCCGTTTGATTTTATCTATCGGATCACCTACGCCTTGAAGGGCAGCTCCCTTGTGATTACCAATTCGGTGGAAAATACCGGGGCATCCCGCATGTATTTCGGCGTTGGCGGACATCCGGGCTTCCGGGTGCCGATGGAGGAGGGACTGAGCTTTGAGGATTATTATCTTGAGTTCGACCGGCCGTCGCATCCGTATCGGGTTGGGTTTACCGACGCCTGTTTTCTGACCGGGGAGGATCGGCCGTATACGTTGGAGAATGATCGGAGAATCCCGCTGCACCACGATCTGTTTGACCATGACGCGGTCGTGCTGAAGCATGCGCCGAAGAGGGTAAAAATCGCGAGCGACCGGGGGCACCGCAGTGTGACGGTTCATTATCCGGACTTTGCGTATGTTGGCTTCTGGCATGCGATTAAAAAGGAAGCGCTGTATGTCTGCGTGGAGCCGTGGACCTCGCTGCCGTCGCGAGACGGGATTGTGGAGGATCTGTCATGTCAGTCGGATCTGATTGGACTGGACGGAGGAAAGACTTACACAAATACATGGACCGTGACCATAGAGGAGTAGCGGTTTGGGTTCTGGATGGAGCAAATTTTGGAGGAAGCAATTTCCGGATGGAGCAATTTCCGGATAGAATAATTTCTGGAAAGAATAATTCAGAGACAGTTGAACATTCAGGACGAGAATAATTCTGGAATGATAAGATTTGATGATGGCGGAAATTCCAGATAGGAAAGGATGACGATGTCGGATAAAAATAATTTGCGTATGGGATTGTATGTGGCGGCGGGCGTGTACCTTCTGTATACGGCCTGGCAGCTGTATCAGGGACTTGGCGAGACGGAGGAAAACCCACAGGTATTTGCAGTGTTTGCTCTGCTGTTTGTAGTTGGCGGCGCGGCACTGATTGGCTTTGCTGCATGGAATCTGTATAAGCAGAATATGAAAAAAGAGGACGGCGCGCAGGAAGAGAGTTCGCTGGAGAGCGATGCCGGGGAGCGTGAGGAGGAAGCGGAGACGGAAGTCGGCGATGCAGAGGCTGTTTCTTTGGAGGGCGATACAAAAGTGGTTGAGAAAACGGATGCAGCCAGCGACAGCTGTCCGGAAACTGTTTTCCGTGAGAACGAGGTAACCGGAGACATAGAAGAAGATGGGCAGCGAGAGGAATGAGGCCTGCGGAGCATCGTTTTCTGGGAAAAATGAGGGATAAGCAAGAAAAGACGGAGAAGGGCAATTCAGAACCAGCTAATCCGGGAATAGTGGTACAAGGTAAATAGGGAATCCGGCTTGCGGTTGCCGATGCAGAAGAAAACGAGGCAGGAGAGATCCTGCCTCGAATACGGTCACCGTATAGGGTGTTGTAATATCGCGGATGGCTTCGGCCTTCGCAGGTATGCCGACAGGATCACATTTTTTCCGGCTCTGGATAATCTACGCCGAATGTTTCGACCGTCATCGATGCGATTCTCTGCGGAGTCAGCGGCCGGTCGCGGAAATCGGTCGGCGTCTGGGCGATTTTATCAACGATATCCATGCCCTCAGTGATTTTGCCAAATGCCGCGTATGCGCCATCAAGGTGCGGCGCGGCCTTATGCATCAGGAAGAACTGGCTTCCAGCCGAATTCGGATGCATGGAGCGCGCCATAGAGAGGACACCGGGTTCATGCTTCAGCTGATTGACGAAGCCGTTCTGTGCGAATTCGCCCTTGATGGAGTATCCAGGTCCGCCCATCCCCGTGCCGTCCGGGCAGCCGCCCTGAATCATGAATCCACTGATGACGCGATGGAAAATCAGACCGTCGTAGAAGCCTTTTTTTACAAGGCTGATAAAATTGTTGACGGAGTTCGGGGCAATCTGCGGATACAGCTCCGCCTTCATCACATCACCGTTCTCCATGGTAATTGTTACAATTGGATTTTGTGCCATAGCTGGAATTCCTTTCTTATAATCGTTCAATCTTTCGCAAATTTGTTTGCCTGAGTGCTTTGCAGGATATCACCTGCACTTTGCAGAGTATCACCATTCGGGGATTTCGCTGCACCACCGCATGCAAAAACTCGTCGGATCCCAAATTCTTATGATATGGGTCTGGCTGTTGACGAAGTGTTTACAGTATAATCAACTGTGGCTTGTTTTGCAAGTGTATGCGCAAAAAATCTGCGAAATTTGAAGAAAGAAAACGCTTGTACATATGGAAATGACCATGTATAATTCGAAAGAAAGCAAAGCCGTTTCATGCCATTGGAAGGTTATCAGGACGCAGCCGGAAAAAAGGGATGCATGAAAACCGAAAAAGATGATTATCAGATGGGAAAGGAAGGAAAATGGGTATGGATACACAGATGTTTGTGAAGGAAGTGGAGGAGCACCTCAGAGGAAAGCTGATTCCGTTCTGGTCCGCGCTGAAGGACGAGGAATTCGGCGGGTTTTATGGCTATATGGGATATGATCTGGAGCTGAATAAAAAATATGAGAAGGGCTGCATTCTGAACAGCCGGATTTTGTGGTTTTTCTCAAATGCGTATCTGCTTCTGGGCGAGGAAAATCTGCGGGAGTGTGCGGATCATGCGTATTATTTTCTGCGTGACCGCTGTCTGGACCGGGATCAGGGCGGCGTGTACTGGTCAGTGACGTATGACGGAAAGCCGGACGACACAACGAAGCACACGTACAATCAGGCATTTGCGATTTATGCTCTGTCCTCTTATTATGACGCGACGAAGAATCAGGAGGCGCTTTCGATTGCGTTTGGCCTGCAGGATGTGATCGAAGAGAAATGTACGGACGAGTATGGATATCTGGAGGCGTTTGACCGTTATTTTCGACCGGTATCGAATGAAAAGCTTTCAGAGAACGGGGTGCTGGCGGAAAAAACGATGAATACACTTCTCCATGTGTTTGAGGCATATACGGAGCTCTATCGTGTGACGCATCACAGCTATACGGCAGAGCGGCTGGAATTCATGATGGATCTGTTTGCCCAGAAGGTTTACAATCCGGAAAAGGGGCGACAGGAGGTGTTTTTCGACCGTACCTGGAATTCGCTGATTGACCTGTACTCCTATGGGCATGACATTGAGACCTCATGGCTGATGGACCGCGGGCTGGAGGTGCTGGACAATCCGCTCTATACGGAGCAGCTGGCACCGATAACGGAAGCGATAGCAGAGCATATTTATGCGCGGGCTTACCAGGATCACTCGGTTCTGAATGAGGCGGAGAATGGCGCTGATGATACAAAGCGCGTCTGGTGGATTCAGGCGGAATCCATCGTAGGCTTTGTGAACGCATGGCAGAAAAAGACCGGCGGCGCATCCCTGAGCGCAGAGGGCACCACAAGAGCCGGGGCGTCTTCGGACGCGGAGAAATATCTCGACGCGGCGAAGGATATCTGGGGCTACATCTGCTCCTATTTTGTGGATCCGCGCGAGGGCTCAGAGTGGTTCGAAAATGTAAACGCGGACCATTCGCCGATGGAACTGCCGATTGTGCAGCCGTGGAAGTGCCCGTACCACAACGGCCGGATGTGCATGGAGGTTATCCGAAGGCTGGGAAAGTAAGGCAGAGAACAGGATGATTCATGATGAAAGCTTATGCTCCAAGGTGATATCATGTTTGCAAATTTGGAAGACGGAATCCTTTTGGCAGGATTCCGTTTTTTTCTTATTGACAATTGGCATCAGGGATGCTATAGTAGTTAGCAAGGACTAACAAAAGTTTTAAATATACCATCAGAGTTAAACAAAACTTACCATAGCGGCATCGGTGTCGCTTCGGGAGCGACGAAGACGAAATAGAAGATGAAGACAAAATAGAAACAGAAACGAAATGGGGAACAGCGTAGACTGGTTTATTGCGAGTGGAATGACGCTGTTCCAGATTCATGAGTTAGAAAATTCTAACCAGGAGGAACCTATGAGTGTTGTGATTATAGGCGGTAACGAGGGAATGGTTTGTCAGTACGAGGGAATCTGCCGGGACTATGGATGTAAGGCCAAGGTTTTTGCAAAGGAAAATGGGGCAATTCGAAAAAAGCTGGGCAATCCGGATATGTTTATTTTATTTGTCAATACTGTATCTCATAAGATGGTGAGAAGTACACTGCAGGAAGCAAAGCGGAATCAGATTCCGGTGCTTCGCTGCCATTCGAGCAGCGCGACGGCACTGCAGGATCTGCTCAGTGAGCATATGGGCTGATTTTACGGCGCGTTCGGTCGGCTTCCGTGCCGCCATCCGCTCGATGAACATATGGACTGACTGGGTTTGTCTGCGGCGGGGAATGTCCGCTGATTTAGTTGATGGCAGCTGTATGCATCAACGGAGTTTTACAAAAAAAATCCAAAAGAAGCGGAGGGACGGTTATGGGAACAGAAGCAATCGGACAGGTACTTGGACAGCAGTGTGCTCCGGTGATTGCCGGGGTGAAGCCGTCTAACCTTTTGATTGTTGAAACAGGCAGTCAGAATGTTCTTGCCCATGTGCTGAACGGTACAAATCTCTGTACGCGTCGGTTGTATACTTCTGCAGAGAAGGATTACTGGCTTCTCTTCGAACCGGAAAAATTGGGGGTTTTGCTGCAGGAACCAGAAGTCAGGCAGTATTTAAGAGAGTGCGGATACAGCCTGGAATATGGGGGAAATGAACTGGAGGAAGCGCTTGTAAGACTGGCCGTGCGCTTCCGAAGCTATAAGCAGACTGGCGGCGGTTTCCCTCATGAAATGGGTGTGTTTCTCGGTTACCCGCTGGGCGATGTAAAGGGTTTTGTCGAGAATAACGGACAGAATTTTAAACAATCCGGATACTGGAAGGTGTACGATGACGTTGCATATGCGAATCAAATTTTTGAGCTTTATGCGCGCGTAAGAGAAAAGGCGCTGGAGCTGTGCGGTCAGGGAATGCGGATTCCGGATATCTGGAAAAGTTTACGGACGACCCTGGCTTATGAATTCTGAGAAGAGATGTAGGGAATCAGGCCGAGCCATTGTGCGAGGGCACAATTTGCATGACGAGGCTTTCCAAACTATGTCCGTGATTTGCGGAGCAAATCGTGGACGCAGGCCGAGCCATTGCGCGAAAGCGCAATTTAGTATGGCGAGGCTTCCATAAAACCATAACGAGGAGGAATTTAGAAATGGCAGAATTAAAGGTAGTATTTTGGAGCGGCTCAGGCAACACGGAGTCCATGGCGGAGACAATTGTCAAGGGCGCAGGGGATGCAAAAGCAATTTCTATGGAGGATATTTCGCCGTCAGACCTGGCGGATGACAAGGTGTTTGCGCTTGGGTGTCCGGCAATGGGCGATGAGGAACTTGAGGAAACCATTGTGGAACCCTTTGTCGCAGAGCTGGAGAAGAATGTGAGCGGTAAAACGATTGGACTATTCGGCTCTTATGGCTGGGGAGACGGAGAGTGGATGCGCAGCTGGGTAGAGCGCATGCAGAAGGCAGGCGCAACGGTTGTAGACGATGAGGGTGTGATCTGCGCGGATGCTCCGGATGACGAGGCGGAGCAGGCATTGAATGCACTTGGCGAAAAGCTGGCAAAGCTGCTTTGATAATGTTGAAATCGAGTAGGAGACGGCTGGCCGAACTCCTACTCGCCCGCGCGGGCCGGGTGCGGCTTTAGCCGCAATACAACCTCGCCGGGTTATGCCCCCAATCTCCGATTGTGGGGCGCGGGCATCCCACGCTTCGCATGGGATATGCCTTGCCCGGCCCTGCGCATCAAAGAAAAACCGCCGTTCGTATGAACGGCGGTTTTTTGGCACACATATTTTCTTAAAGCTTTACCACGTTAGCAGCCTGCATTCCGCGAGCGCCTTCTGTCAAATCATAAGAAACTGCCTGTCCTTCTTCGAGGGTCTTGAAGCCTTCGCCCTGGATTGCAGAAAAATGTACGAATACATCAGATCCGTTCTCGCCTGTAATAAAGCCATAACCTTTTTCTGCGTTGAACCATTTTACTGTACCTTTGTTCATGATGGTACCTCCTAAATATATTGCTTTGAGCTTATGACCGGAAAAAAATTTCACTAACTGTTATAGACTACAAGGGGTATCATTTCATAATCTATAACAGCTAGTGAAATCTTATCCTGTCAATCCTTAAGCAACGTCCATTATAGCACAATCTGTTAGGCTGTCAAGAGAAATGCGGAAATCTTTTTCATATCTTTCCCACATTTCCATCGACTGCAGCCCCGCCCTTCCTTAGCACTCGTGTGAAATGGTCCTGTGGAATCCCGTACCTCTTTTTTCTACAGGATTCCATTTCGGACACATATCCTTTCGCAGCAGCTAGTACCTCGTCTCCAAATTATCTCGACTTTATACTTGTCTGAATTTCCATCTGCTTCGTTGTCATCAGTCGACGTAGCCACCGCTACGCCTCCTTCTTCCGCCTCGCATATGAAAATTCATCCTGCGTCTAAAGTCGAGCTATTTGGAAGACGATGTACTAGCTAAGGAGAAACCTTCCGGATATGAGTTTATTCCTCGCTCTCCGCCTCTGTGATGCTTTCTTCTGCATCAGCGGCAGCCTCTTCGGCGTCTGCATTGCCACCGGCTGCTTCCGTTTCTTCCTCAGCGTCCGCATCGAAGATTTCCTCATCGGTTTCATCCTCGTCTTCAGCGTCCGCGTCAAAAACCTCCTCATCGGTATCGGACTCCTCCTCCAGATAATCCTCCTCAAGCAAAGAATCATCATAGGCCTCGACGGTGACTTCCGCGGAATCGTAAAGGATTGCGCCGGCTTCGGACTCGTACAGGCTCCATACCAGGTAGGAGCGCGTCATATCATCCTCGTATTCCTGCGCGGTGTCGTAGCCGTAGTACTCAGCATACTGCTCGACATACGCGACATATTCCTCTTCTGTAATATCAATGTCATTTTCTTCGCAGATATAGCTGATCAGAAGGCGGCGTGCCGCAAGATCCTGCGCTTCTTCGTCCAGCTCATCCTCCGTCATATCATACGCTTCGAGAATCTCATCGATATCGTCCGTATCCAGGAAATAGCCATAATCCGAAACAATCTCGTCATAGCAGGTGTCATAGAGGTCATCCGGGATGCTCGTGATTTCGCAGTTGTCCAAAGCCGCTGCAATCAGATCCTCCAGCATATCGGAGTAGCTTTGCTCTTCGGCCTGATCCTCAAGGTATTCCTTCATGGCGGTCTCGAATTCCTCAATCGTGGAATAGCCATTGGAATTCTCGGCTATGAATTCGTCCGTGTATTCTACCTCGGTGGTCTCGCAGACAGATTCGATCTCCGCTTCAAAGTCGACGGTCTGCTCAATCCATTCCTCGTCGATCAGGAGTTCATTCCCGTCCTCTTCATCATAAGAAATACTGAAAGTCACGGTGTCGCCGGCGGATGCGCCGATCAGGGCTTCATCGAATTCTTCACCGTAATCTGCGTCGCCGATGTAGAAATAGGTGTCTTCAATATAAGAGACATCGGAATCTTCTACGGTGCTGGTCAGTGTTACGTAAACAGTATCACCAGCCTGTGCGGCGCGGTCGACCTCGACCTCCTCGGTATAATCCTCCAGCATATAATCGATTTCTTCCTGAACCGTCTCATCCGTAACTTCATAGGTATACTGTGTGACCTCGAGTCCGTCCAGATCGCCAACTGTGATGTAATCGGATACGTTTTCCACCAGATACTCGGAAGGCGTGATGGCAGCGAGGCCGGCCTCTGTCTCTTCCTCAGTATCCTCTTCGGCTGCTTCCGTGTCTTCTTCGGCTGCTTCCGTCTCGGTCACGGCCGAATCACTGGAATCACTGCTGTCATCGCTGCTTTGGCAGGCGGTCAGCGTCAGCACTGCGGTCAGTCCTAAAAGTATCATGCAATATTTTCTTTTCATAATGAAAAACCTCCTTTTATGCTCGGTCAGGCAATCACCTGATTATATCCAATTATGTGTTTGCCATGTGACAAAAACATTTATTTGTACTATATCATTGAAAATTGTCAAAGTAAACAGAATTTTTGAGCTGTCACAGTTTTTTCACTTTTGACTTTTCAGAAAAAGAAGGGTGTGATATGATACAGGAAATGAAGGTCAGGAATGCTATGCTTGCATTCCAGACAGTGTAGACCGCAAAAATATGGCAGGAAAGTGTGACGGCATGGCAATCATTGAGATTCCGCAGAAAGCGGAACAGATTCTTCGGGTTTTGCATGAAAATGGATACGAGGCTTACGTGGTGGGCGGCTGTGTGAGGGATTCGCTTCTCGGGCGTACGCCGGAGGACTGGGACATTACGACCTCTGCCTCTCCCGCACAGGTGAAGCAGCTGTTTTCGCGCACGATCGATACGGGCATACGGCATGGCACGGTGACGGTGATGCAGGACCGGGAACGATTTGAGGTCACAACCTACCGGATTGACGGGGAATATGAGGATGGGCGGCATCCGAAACAGGTCACGTTTACGTCCAGCCTTGAGGAGGATCTGAAACGCCGGGATTTTACGATTAACGCGATGGCGTATTCGGATGAAAGCGGCCTCGTGGATCTGTTTGGCGGGCGGAAGGATTTGCAGGACAAGGTCATCCGGTGTGTGGGACATTCCGCGGAACGGTTTGGGGAGGATGCGCTGCGGATGCTCCGCGCGGTGCGGTTTGCTGCGCAGCTGGGATTTCAGCTGACAGACAGTGTCCGGGGATCGATTTATGAGCTGGCACACACGCTGAAGCAGGTGAGTGCAGAGCGGATTCAGGCGGAGCTTGTGCGGCTGCTTGTCTCGCCGCGTCCGCACTGGTTCCGGCTGGCGTATGAGTGCGGGATTACGGCGGTGGTCATGCCGGAATTTGACCGGATTATGGCGCAGCGGCAGAACAATCCGCATCACGCATATTCGACCGGGGAGCATACGCTGGTCGCGATGCAGAACATTCCGGCGGATAAGGGATTGCGCCTGACGATGCTGTTCCATGATATGGGGAAACCGGAGGTGTTTGAGACGGATGAGGCCGGAATCGATCATTTTCATGGACATGCGGCACACAGTGCTGAGATTGCCCGGCAGATTATGAAACGGTTGAAGTTCGACAATGAAACGATCGAGAATGTCTGCACGCTGGTGCGCAATCATTCCCGTTACCCGAAGCTGAATGCCCATGATGTCCGGCGGACTGCATATGAGATCGGCGGACCGCGGCTGTTTGAACAGTTTTTGCAGGTGAAGCGCTCGGACGTGCTGGCGCAGCACCCGGATGTGATTGGCGCGAAGCTGGACTATTTAAAGGAAGTCGGGCATATCTGGCAGGATGTGAAGCTTCATGGCGATTGTCTGTCGCTGAAGGAGCTGGCGCTATCCGGCAGCGACCTGATTGCGGATGGCTGGAAGCCGGGACCAAAGATTGGAGAGACTTTGCATCTGCTTTTGATGGAGGTGCTGGAGTTCCCGGAGCGCAACCGGAAGGAGTACCTCCTGGAGCGAAGCCGGGAATTGGCTGATAAAGCTTCGCGAAAGCAGGCGGATTGAGGCTGGAGGAACAATGGAGAATAAATCACCGCTTACGACGCTGTGCTACATTGAAAAGGACGGAAAGTACCTGATGCTGCATCGCGTTCGCAAGGATAAGGATGTAAATAAAGGAAAATGGATCGGAGTTGGCGGGCATTTTGAGGAAGGCGAGAGCCCGGAGGAGTGCCTGCTGCGCGAGGTGCGCGAAGAGACCGGGCTGACACTTACCCATTGGGAGTTCCGGGGAATCGTCACCTTTGCCTCTGAGGGCTGGCCGCAGGAATACATCTGCGTCTACACGGCACCGTATCCTGGGACCGATGAGGGAGCAGGAAAAACAGCTGGGATGGAAGAACCGGCAGAGGTACCTTTCTGTGCGGAAGGGGAGCTTGCATGGGTGCCAAAGGATGAGCTTCTGGATCTGAATCTCTGGGAAGGAGACCGGATTTTCCTGAAGCTTTTGCTTGAGGGGGCACCGTTCTTTTCTCTGAAACTCTGCTACCGGGGCGACACGCTGTCCTATGCGGCGCTGGACGGGCGCGGGCTGGAGTTGGGGAATTGTAGTGAAATGCCCTAAGTCTCTTATCCTGCACCATCTGTCGCGCGAATAACAGCTTGCTTTTGGAGCATTATGAAAAGCGGTATTCTTTTCTTTTATAGAGAATTTGTTGAGAAGACATTTTAAGAAAAACATTTTAAGAAAAATCATTCTTAAGAAAAAACATGGGAGACATCATGAAAAAGACATCATTGCGCAATCCTCTGTTACTATTATTGACGGCCACCATCTGGGGCGTTGCGTTTGTGGCGCAGAGTGTTGGGATGGATTATGTGGGGCCATTTACATTCAGCTTTACGCGCTGTATGATCGGAGGCGCAGTGCTGATTCCGTGTATTGCGCTGCTGGACCGGCTGAAAGCACGGGATGGCAGGGATAGCGCTCAGGAACTGGATGATGAAACGAATGCAAATACAAAAGCACGGGACGGTCGGGATAGCGGTCAGGTACTGGATGAAGCAGATTCAACTCAAATATCGCCGTCGGGAGCTTCGGTTCAGCATATGGAAGAAAGAGTCGGCGCAGAAGCAGAACGGCCGGCCATCGTAAAAAGAAGTCGCTGGTTCGGAAATCGGACGCTTCTTTGCGGCGGCATTTGCTGTGGGATCGCGCTTTGTGTCGCAAGCAATCTGCAGCAGATTGGGATTCAGTACACTTCGGTCGGCAAAGCCGGCTTTATTACTGCCATGTATATTATTCTGGTGCCCGTTTTTAACTGCTTTCGCGGGCAGCGGGCGGGTGCAAAAATCTGGGTCAGCGTGCTGCTGGCGGTGGCGGGACTTTATCTTCTGTGTATTACGGAGGGGTTTTCGGTCGGATTTGGGGACTTGCTGGTATTGCTTTGCGCGGCTGTGTTTGCGATACATATTCTGGTGATTGATTATTTTTCTCCCAAAGTGGACGGCGTGCGGATGTCCTGCATTCAGTTTTTTGTCTGCGGCCTTCTTTCCGGAGTCGGAATGCTGATTTTTGAGACGCCGACCATCGAGGCTGTGGCACAGGACTGGCTGCCGATCGGTTATGCGGGCGTGCTTTCCTGCGGTGTCGCGTACACCCTCCAGATTGTGGGGCAAAAAGGGATGGACCCGACAGTCGCCTCCCTGATTTTAAGTCTGGAATCCGTGGTATCCGTGCTGTCCGGCTGGCTGATTCTCGGGCAAAGCCTGAGCGGGAAGGAATTGTTTGGCTGTGTGCTGATGTTTCTGGCAATTATCCTGGCACAGCTGCCGGATCGGGTGCATGGACAAGTGCGAAAATGAGCAGACGGCGGCAATGCAGTCAAAGTGACTGGGTTCTGGCTCGCAGACAGGAGACGCAGCATTGACGAAGGGTGTTTGTATTAGATGATACCGACAGCCGGGTGACAGGATATAAAAACAGGAGAATCCCAAATGGACTCGAGAAAAATAAGAATGACCGGAATTTTGTGTGCGCTGACGGGCGGAATGCTCTGGGGCGTCTCCGGAGTGTGCGGACAGTATCTGTTTCAGGAGAAGGATGTGACGGCGACCTGGCTGGTGCCGATCCGCCTGATGAGCGCGGGAACGCTGCTTCTGCTGTATTTTCTGATCCGCGATCGGAGAAAGGCGGTTTCGGTATGGAGCGAGGCGCGCAATGCAAAGGACATCCTGATCTACGCGATTGCGGGCATGATGCTCTGCCAGTATTCGTATTTTCAGACAATTGAGTGGTCGAATGCCGGGACCGCGACGGTGATTCAGTACCTCGGACCGGCGATGACCGTGGTTTATGTGTGTATTTCAGAAAGGCAGCGGCCGAAGAAAAAGGAAGTGCTTGCGGTGCTGCTGGCGCTTTGCGGAATCTTTCTGATCGCGACGCATGGGAATCCTGGCTCGCTCGCTCTGTCCGGGCGGGCGCTTGGCATGGGGCTTCTCTCCGCAGTGGCGCTGGTGATTTATACGGTAAAGCCAAGACGGCTGCTGGAGCAGTTTGCACCGCCCCTGGTCCTGGCGTGGGGAATGCTGATCGGCGGCGTGGTGTTGTCGGATCTGATGCAGCCGTGGAATCATATGCCCCCGATTGATGCTGAGTTGATTGGCGTGCTGCTGATTATTGTTGTATTTGGGACCATGACCAGCTTTTCCCTTTATCTGAACAGTGTGCGCCTGATCGGGCCGGTGCAGGCAGGGCTGTATGCGTGTATCGAGCCGGTGGCAGCGACCGTATTTTCCGTTTTGTGGATGAAGGAAACGTTTGTCGCAATTGATCTGCTGGGGTTTGTGCTGATCATCGCGACCGTGTTTGTGCTCGCGGTGCCGGAGCGGTAAGGAAGGATGAATATGGTTTACAAGAGCGGTGCGCGGGAAAGAAATGGCTGTACTCTCTGCCCGCGAAAATGCGGTGCGGACCGCGAAAACGGACAAAAAGGGGGCTGCCATGCGGATGATAAAATCCGGGTGGCGCGCGCGGCGCTGCATTTCTGGGAGGAGCCCTGCATTTCCGGTACCTCCGGCGCAGAGGAAATGCCCCCTCGCCAGGGCTCGGCGGCAGGACGAGCCGCTCATGCAAAAAACGCTGCGCGTTTGAGCGGCGCAGAGGAAACGCCCCCTCGCCAGGGCTCGGCGGCAGGACGAGCCGCCCATGCAAAAAACGCTGCGCGTTTGAGCGGCTCTGGCGCTGTGTTTTTTTCCGGGTGTCCGCTGGGATGTGTGTTTTGCCAGAACCGGGAGATTTCTCATGGCGGTATCGGAACGGAGATTCCGGTCGAACGCCTGGCGGAGATTTTTCTGGAGCTTCAGGCACAAGGGGCGGTCAATATCAATCTGGTGACAGCTAGCCATTATGTACCGCAGGTCTGTACTGCGCTGCGGCGGGCGAAAGAAGAGGGGTTATCTCTGCCGATTGTCTGGAACAGCAGCGGTTACGAGACGGTGGAAACGCTGCGAATGCTGGAGGGGCTGGTGGATATCTATCTGCCGGATCTGAAATATCTGGATCCGGAGCTGGCAAAATTGTATTCTTGTGCGGAAGATTATCCGGAGGTCGCGAAAGAGGCGATTCGGGAGATGGTGCGCCAGCAGCCGTGGCCGCAGTTTGAAGGGGACGACCTTGAGGCTGCGGAGTCTGCGGACGATGGGAAGAGCGCTATGTGTTTGAACCGTGCAGGAGAAGGCTTGATGAGGGCGGGCGTGATGGTTCGCCATTTGCTGCTTCCGGGGCATGTGCGCGAGGCAAAGCGGGTCGTGTCCTGGCTGCATGAGACCTTTGGCGATCAGATTTATATCAGTCTCATGAATCAGTACATGCCGCCGGGGCAGCCGGAAAGTCCGGATCCGGTTCTCGCCCGTCCGGTGACGCGCCGCGAGTATGAGCGGCTTCTGGATTACGCGGTTGCGATCGGGGTCACACAGGGATTTTATCAGGAAGGGGCGACCGCATCCGCGTGCTTTATCCCGGCGTTTGACGGGACGGGAGTAACGAAAACGGGCTTATGAATATGAGGGAAGAAGGTAACTGTGAAGATTCTGAACAGTTACGGAAGAAGTTCGTGTGGAAAGTGTGTGGGGGGAGATGACTGCTTGGGATGGCACTTCGCATTTGCCGCGAAGGTACAGAGCAGCTGCTGTGGGAGATTCCATCAGAAAGGGGAACGGATGGTTCATGGAAGAATTACACAATCACACGGAAAATGCGGAAAAATTCAAAGGCGCGCTGGATGAGAACGCCAGCATTTATCAGCAGCGGGAGGTAAAGAGCGGCCGGGAGCAGATGGCTGCGCTGCACGGAAAAGAAAAACGTGAGTTTTTCGGGGAATATTACGGAAAAAAACTGCTGGCGGCGGTGGTAATTGTTGCTGTGGGACTCTATTTTATCTATAATTATGTGACGACCCAGGAAACTGCGCTCAACATTCTCGCGGTGAATGCATCGGAGGAGGGAAATGAGGAATACGAGGAGACGTATTTTTCAGATTTCCTGGAGGAAAACGGGGTCGATTCCTCCCGATACGTGGTCAGCGCGAACCGCTCGGTCAATGTGGACGCCAATTCGGAAGACTCCTTTAATACAAGCAGTGTGGAGACGATCGTAACCCTGTTTACGGCACAGGAGGTCGATCTGTTTTTCGCAGACAACGATTTTTTCCTTTCTATGGCAGCACTGGATTATATGGAGAATCTGGAAGATTGCCTGACCGAGGAAGAAATTGCCGCTTTGAATGAGGACGATCTGGTTTATGTGACAGTGCAGGAAAGTGACGATGAGTATGAGATGGAGGAGGATCCGGACTCCAATGCCGGCAAAAAAATTCTGGCCGGGATCCGCCTTTCCAGAGAGGAAGGGTGGCTAAAGGAGATGAACTGGTATCCGGATGGGATTGATGTAATTGTGGGGATTCCGCTTTCTGTTAAAAATGAGGACCTCGCGCTCACAATGTTCAGAGAAATTTTGGCTTATATGGAGACGTCCCATCAATAGGACTCGGTGGATATCCCGCCCAAAGGGGCGGGGATGCCCACGCCCCACAATCAGAGATTGGGGGCAAAACCCGGCGAGTGCAGGCCGCACTGCTCACGCTGAAAGCGCTTTGTGTTAGAGCAGCGCTCGGGGAATGAGTCACGGGGCGGCTCTGCGGAGAATCGGGGTGAAAAAATGTCGAAAACAGTAAAGCTTTCTGATATTGCCGCACGGGTCGGCGTCAGTACGGTAACCGTGTCTAAAGCACTTTCTGATAAAAAGGGCGTTAGCCGGGAAATGCGCGCGAAGATTAAGGAAATCGCAGAAGAAATGGGGTATCAGACGCCGTCCGCTGTGAAAAAGAAAAGCCAGATGCGAAGTTATATCTTCGGCATTCTGATCGCGGAGCACTTTCTCGGAAAATATGACTCCTTTTACTGGCAGATGTATCAGGATGTGACGACGAAGGCGGTCGCAGAGGGCAGCTTCACGCTGCTGGAGCTCGTTTCCGCTGAGGCGGAAGAACAGATGGTCTTGCCTAAGCTTTCTGTAGAGAAGCGCGTGAATGGCATTATTATCATCGGAGAGCTTAAGAAAGGATATCTGGAACACCTGAAAAAAGAGTGCGAGGTGCCGGTGGTTTATCTGGATTTCTATGATGGGACGCCGGACTGCGACGCCGTGATCTCGAACGGGTATCACGGTACCTATGCGCTGACCAATCATCTGTTTGATCTTGGGCATCGCCGCATTGCGTTTGTCGGGAATCTGCTTGCTACACAGAGCATTACGGATCGTTACTTTGGATATCGTCATGCTCTGCTTGAGCATGGTGTGGAGATGGAACCGGACTGGCTGATTGGAGACCGGGATCCGAAGACGGGCAACATGGATGAAGAGCAGATGCGGCGTTTTCCGAAAGAAATGCCGACCGCGCTGGTATGCAATTGCGATCTGACAGCGGCCACCATGATCCACATTCTGGAAGAACGCGGACTGTATGTCCCGCGGGATATTTCTGTTGTCGGCTTTGACAATTTTCTTTACCCCTGGCTTTGCCGGACGGCGATCACGACCTATGAGCCAAACAGTAAAGCGATGGTGGCGAAAGCCCTCGAAAAGCTGATATGTAAAATTGAAGATGCAGGTTATCAGCCCGGAATCTTTACTGCGGACGGGCATCTGGTTTATGGGGAGAGTGCAGCCCGCATACCGTTGCCGGAGCGTTCTTTTTAAAAAGCATGGGGGTCAACCCGGTGCTTTTTTTGAACAGATTAATAAAGTGGTTTGTGTTTTCGATTCCCACCGCGTTGCCGACCTCGTAAACACGCATATTGGTGGAAAGCAGCAGATCTTTGGCTGCTTCTATGCGGCGCGCGTTCAGGTAGCGGAGCGGCGGCATTCCGTAATAATGAGAGAATTCCCGGCAAAGCCGCTCCTTTCGGATGGAAAACCGGATCTCAAACTCCTCCAGATGAAAGGGGGCCTGATAAGACAGGTCAAAGGTCTCTTTCATTTCCCTGATGTAGTCCGGGACAAATTCTGCGGTCCGTTTATCCGTCAGGATCAGGCTGCAGAGCTCGGAAAGTATGCTGACAATCCATTTTGAAGCGGCGACGGAGCCAAGCGAGGAACGGATCGGGATAAGCCCCAGAAGCTGACGGACTGCGTACTCGATATCAGAAGAAGGCGGCTGCGTAAGCAGTTGGGGTGCCTGTGAGCCCAGAAGATCATAATAGGCTGCAGCTTCGTCCTTCCGCAGAAAAAACATGGCACAGTCCATCTGGGGCGGCGCAATCCGAAACTGAAGAGGCTCCCCGCTCTCGCAGTTGAGAAACAGAATGTCTCTTTCTGACAGAAACATGGAACTGCCCTGCCAGATCAGTGTACCGCTTCCGGCAAAAACATAGAGAAGCAGAAAACCGGGGAGAGAATCGGAACGGAGCTGTGTAGAAGAATTCAGCCGGAACCTTCCCCCATAGTACATACCAGGCATATGTTCATTCAGAAACCAATGCTCTTTCTCAAAGTATGACTGGACTGATTCAAAGTGTAAAAATGTTTCCTGAGCTTCCTCTAATGGGTTCATGCTCTGATTTGCTGTATCCATCCGCGCCGTTCTCCTCTATAATATGTCCGACAGGTTCTTTTTTTATTATACAGTCATTTCCGCAGGAAAACAAGGAAAGTAATTTTAAGTAACTAAATTAACTGAAATAGATTAATTTAATCTCTGACGATGAAAAATATAGGATAATATGAACAAAAACCCAACCATAAATTTGTAAAAAACATATAAAATGACGTGAAAAACAAAAACGAATGATAAAAAGCCAAAAATGAATGATGTACAAAATGAAAGAAATTCCTATAATAGGACTACGTTACCAAAACAGATTTCAAATAAGGAGGATAACACTATGAAATTAAAGAAAGCGCTTGCTGTTGTAATGGCGGTTTCCATGGCAGCGTCTCTGTCTATGGTTGCATCTGCTGAGGAGGACAGCAGCATTCCGGCATATGCAGACATCGTACTTGGCGAGGACTATACGGATCTGGAAGCTTCCATCAAGTTCATCCATCACAAGACCGACCGTGAGGAAGACGGCACGATGGCAGAGCTGATCGCTGCGTTTAATGAAGTATATCCGAACATCACCGTTACCACAGAGGGTGTTACAGACTATGCGGAGGATTCTCTGCTTCGTCTGTCCACGGGCGACTGGGGCGACATCATGTTCATCCCGGCGATCGACGCGGATGAGCTGCCGACCTATTTCTATTCTTATGGCACGACGGAAGAGATGAGCGAGCTGATCAATTTCGCTGACGCATATTCTTATGGCGGCCAGAGCTATGGTATTCCGTACATGGGCAACGCGCAGGGCATCGTTTACAATAAGGCAGTCTTCGAGGAGGCTGGTATTACAGAGACCCCGACGACGCCGGATGAGTTTATCGCAGCTCTGCAGGCGATCGCGGACAACACCGATGCGATCCCGCTTTATACGAACTACGCGGCAGGCTGGACTATGGGAGCATGGGATGCTTATGTTGGCATTGTATCAGACGGCGACGACACCTACATGAATCAGAAGTTTGCGCATGATTCGGATCCGTTCTCAGACCCGGGCGACGGCACAGGCGCTTACAATGTATACAAGATTCTCTATGACGCGACTGCAAACGGCCTCATCGAGGACGACTACACCACGACCGACTGGGAAGGCTGCAAGAGCATGATCAACAACGGCGAGATCGGCTGCATGGTACTTGGCTCCTGGGCTTATATCCAGATGGTAGAAGCCGGCGACAACGGCGATGACATCGGCTACATGCCGTTCCCGATCACCGTAGACGGCACACAGTATGTGAGCGCTGGCGGCGATTACAACTACGCGATCAACGTAAACAGCTCTGACACAAACATCACTGCTTCTCTGATCTTCGTGAAATGGATGACCGAAGAGTCCGGATGGTGTGAGCTGGAAGGCGGCTATCCGGTTGACAAGACCGGAGAAATGCCGGAAGTATACTCCGCATTTGACGGCTGCGTACTGCTGACGGATGTGGCTGCACTGGAAGGCGAGGAGACGCTCCTTGACGATATCAACGCTGAGTCTGAGCTGTCCTTCAACGCTGGCGGCAACAGCAAGGTTCAGGGAATCGTAGAGTCTGCGTTCACGGGCGATAAGACGTTCGATGAGATCATGGAAGACTGGACCGCGGCATGGAATGACGCACAGGATTATCTTGGAATCGAGACGACTACGTACTAAGATAAAGAGGCCTCTCCTGTATGTGGAGCGGCACGGATGAACGGAAATGAACGGAAAACCGTTCAAAAATGTGAGCCAGAGGGGTTTCCTCTCTGGCTCATTTTGGGAAACGCCCTTTCACATGCGTTCGGCGGATATTCCGCCCGCAGGGCGAGAATGCCGCCCGGCGAGGGCAGGCTGTGCCGCCATGATTTGGGGCGGCACTTTGGAAAGGAGGATTTCTGTGGCGGGGACAGTGGCTGTAAAGAAAAAGAAAAAACGGACATTCAAGGAGTGGCTGCATAGCAGGGATGGCCAGCAGGTGCTGGTGATGATCTCATTTATGACGATTCCGCTTTTGCTCCTTTTTATATTTACCTACCTGCCGTTTGGCGAGATGGTAAATTTCAGTTTTTACAATATGAAATACATAGGAGAGCGGACCTGGGTTGGAATTAAGAACTATATCCGCGTATTCCAGAGAGACGACTGCTTCGGTGCATTGAAGCTCAGCCTTTATTATATGGGCGGATCGATCGTGCAGCTGGCGCTTGCTCTCTATCTGGCGACAATCTTAAGCTTTAAGGTAAAGGGTGGAAAGCTTTTCAAAGGATGTATGTTCTTCCCTTATCTGATCAATGGTATCGCGATCGGTTTTATTTTCAAATTTTTCTACACCAGAGGCTATGTGTTTGATACCGTGCTTCAGTGGTGCGGATTTGACCTGGAGAATCTCCCATACTGGCTGCGTGACCAGAGAATTAATAACATTTCTCTGGTGGCAACCTCCGTGTGGCGCTACTTTGGACAGAACATGGTATTGTTCATCGGTGCGATCATGTCTGTAGATAATACGCTTTACGAGGCAGCGGAGCTGGATGGCGCGAATAAATTCCAGCAGTTCCGTTATGTGATCCTCCCAAGCATCAGCACGATCGTCACACTGAATGTGATTCTTTCCATCACAGGCTCCTTAAGCGCGTTTGAACCGTCCTATGTCATCACAAGCGGTGCGAACGGCACAGCGACTTATTTTGTGGTCATGCATGAGATTGCGCATACACAGCAGAAGGTTGGTCTGGCAAGCGCGATGGCGGTGGTTCTGCTGGTGATCATCCTGTTTGCGACTCTGCTGCAGAATCTGTTCTTTAAGTATGTGTTCCGAAGCAGCGAGGATGAAGATCCGAACGCTGCGAAAAAACGCGACAGACAGGCGGCTCGTGCTGCAAAGCACAGAGCGAAGGCAATGGAAAGCAAAAGCAGCACATCCGCGCTGCCGGAGCAGAACAGGTAAAGGAGGCGATGGAAAATGACTGCAGCAAAAAAAGCGGAAGGGGCTGTTTTGACCTTCCTGAAATATTTTTCACTGGTGTTTTTCTCGTTTGTTGCGCTTCTCCCGGTTGTCTCCTGTGTGATCACCGCGTTTAAGACCGATACGGAATATGCGCAGACAAATGTTATGACACTGCCGGAGAGCTGGCTGAATTTTGACAATTTTATCCAGGCGTTTCAGAAAGCAAACATGGGGCGGGCGTTTCTCAATTCCGTACTCATCGTGGCCTGTGTGCTGGTTGCGTCCGTTTTTATCGGCACACAGCTGGCGTATGTGCTGAACCGTTTCAAGTTCCCGTTCAACAATCTGATCCGGAACCTGTTCCTGTTTGCGTCTCTGCTTCCCGGCGTTGCGATGCAGGTATCTTTGTATGAGATTATGTATAATCTGCATTTTATCAATAGGCTGTACGGCTACATTATCATGATGTGCGGCACCGATGTTATTTCAATCTACATCTACATACAGTTTTTCGAGAACATCGATATCTCGCTGGATGAGTCGGCGATCGTGGACGGAGCTTCGTTTTTCACGATTTTCTACAAGATTCATTTGCCGCTTTTAAAGCCTGCGATTGTGACCGCCTGCATCTTAAAGGGCGTGGGTACCTATAACGAATACTATTCGGCAAACCTGTATCTGCAGGATAAGACGAAGCTGGGGACGATGGCGACCTCGCTCTACACGTTCGTAGGTCCGTTGGGAAGCCAGTACAACCTGATCTGCGCGGGCGTAATCATCTCGCTTCTGCCTGCTCTGATCCTGTTTATCTTCTGTCAGGATCAGATTTACAGCGGCCTGACCGCCGGATCGGTGAAAGGCTGAGGAAGCCGGAGCAGTTGAATATGAAAAAGGTAACTTTTCAGGACAGTACCTCGCACTTGCTGCGAGTTACGTATGAAAACGTAACTGTGAAGGTACGGAACAGTTAATGAAAGAGAAGGAACTACATCATGTATATTTCACCGGATCATGAGCTGCTGCAGTACAGCGGCAGGATCGATTTTGAGGAGCCGACAGCACCGGTGTTTGTCTTTCCGTGCAGCAGTGTCGCGCTGCGTTTTACCGTACAGGGCGGCGCTGACCGCGCGGAAGCCGATTCGTGTGTGGGCGGCGCTGACCGTGCGGGAGCCGACTCATGCGTGGGCGGCGCTGACCGTGTGGAAGCCGATTCGTGCGTGGACGGCGCTGACCGTGCAGAAGTCGATTCAGGTACGGACGCTGCCGTGCTTGTGACTGTGACGAACAAAAATGCGTATTGCGACAACTATCTGGGCTATATTCTGGATGGAGAGCAGGGGAAGCTTCGGATTGAAAATACGGAGCGGCAGACCTATACGGTTGCAGAGAACCTTGCGCCGGGCGAGCACAGCCTGCTGCTGTTCAAACGGATGGACTCCTGCCATACATTTACCCTGCACGGAATAGAAATCCGGGGCGTGATGGAACTGCTGCCGTGTCCGCCGAAGCCAGAGCGGCGAATCGAGGTCTATGGCGACAGCGTCTCTGCCGGTGAGGTATCCGAGGCGGTGGACTATGTGGGGAAGCCGGATCCGGAATGGCACAATGGGGAGCTGTCGAACAGCTGGTATTCGTATTCGTGGATCACGGCACGGAAGCTGAATGCCGAGATTCACGACATTGCGCAGGGCGGTGTTGCGCTCATTGACGGCATTGGCTGGTACAATGATACGGATTATGTCGGAATGGAGAGTGTATATGACAAGCTCCGCTACAGCCCGGCGCTCGGCGTGATCAAGCCATGGGATTTTTCGCTCTGGACGCCGCAGGTCGTGGTCATCGCGGTGGGGCAGAATGACAGCCATCCTTATGATTTTATGAAGGAAGATTATGAAGGCGCGCAGGCCGCGCACTGGCGGGAGTGCTATGGCGCGTTTGTTCGCCGGATCCGGGAGCTGTATCCGGAAGCGGAGGTAATCCTGGCGACGACCATTCTGGAGCATGATAAAAGCTGGGATCTCGCGATCGATTCGGTATGCAGTGCTCTGAACGACCCGAAGGTTCATCATTTCCTTTATAAAAGGAACGGAGCCGGGACGCCGGGACACATCCGGATACCGGAGGCAGAAGAAATGGCGGAGGAGCTGGCGGGTTATATTGATTCGCTGAAGATTTCGTGGTGATATTTTTGAATAATTTGGCGGCTGCCTGATCGGGAGGACTGGATCAACTGCCGCCAAAATCCATGCTCGATTATTTCTGCATTAAGAGGGAGAAGAATTATGTACGACATCAACAGAGAAGCAGGAATCGTAAACCGCGGAAATGAGGAACGCCTTAAGGCGGTGATGCGGCGCGCGGCCGCGGGAGATAAACTGACGGTCGGCTTTATCGGGGGGTCCATTACCAATGGTTCACTTTCGAGTACGCCGCAGACCTGTTACGCGTATCGCGTGTACTCCTGGTGGAAGGAGACGTTCCCGAAAGCGGATTTCACATATGTGAATGCCGGCATCGGAGCGACAGATTCGCAGTATGGTGCGGCGAGAGCGGAGGAACATCTGTTACAGTATAAGCCGGATGTCGTATTCATTGAGTTTTCAGTCAATGACGAGAGTACGGAGCATTTCCTTGAGACCTATGAGGGCCTGGTCAGACGGGTTCTTTTCAATGAATGCGCTCCTGCTGTGATATTGATTCACAATGTCTGTTATGACAACGGAGCGAGCGCGCAGCTGCAGCATGCAAAGGTGGGACGGCATTACGGTCTGCCGGGTGTCAGCATGCAGAGCTCGATTTATCCGGAGCTGCTCGCCGGGCGCATTCCGAACCGTGAGATCACGCCGGACGACCTGCATCCGAACGATGCCGGACATGAGCTGGTGGCATCAGTGATCACGTATTATCTGGAAACGGTGCGGGTGAAAACACTTGCAGAGGCGGGAGAGGGAAACCCGATGGAAGGCCATATTGAACATGCGGGAAATGGTTCGAATTGTGTTGAGCAGAGCCAGAATGACAGCAAAAGCATGGTTCCTGCAACAGATGTACAGCCTGCTCCTTTGACAGCGAACACGTATGAGCTCAGTGTACGTTACAACAACAGGAATTATACTCCTGCAGAGGCGGAAGGCTTCACGGCTGATCTGCGTCCGCAGAGTGATATTACGGACAGTTTTAAAAACGGCTGGGAAGCTTCCGCACAGAGAGCGCATATGACATTTGAACTGGAGGGAACCGGTGTGGCTGTGCAGTTCCGGCGTTCGGTAAGACCTTCTGCGGCGGATGGCACTTCTCATTTTGCGCCAATCGCGGAGGTCATCGTGGATGGAGACCCTGCGACGCGGAAACTGCTGGACGCAAACTTTGATGAGACCTGGGGGGATAAACTGGAGCTTCTGACAGTTACCGAGCACATGCCAAAAGGGATTCACCGGGTGGAAGTGCGGCTGGTGGAAGCGCAGGATGCAGTGGTGCCGTTTTACCTGAATGCGATCATTATGGCGGATTAAGGAAAGCTGCCGACATAGAATGAGAATGGAAACCGACCGGATCGTACCTGATTCGACCTCTCTGATGTGGAGTAAGGTTTTTCAGGTACTTTTTCAGGTTAAGGCCCTCCATAAACTGGTTGAGTAAAATAATGGCTAATTCATATGTCATCCTTGACAAAATCGAGATCCGGGCTAAAATAAGATTGAATCTCACATTAGCCGGAAGGAGGGCGACAGATGAATTATATTAAAAGAGATATAGAAAGTAAAATCCTTGCCCTTTCTCAGGAGTATGCCTGTTTATTGATCACCGGACCACGTCAGGTTGGGAAGACTACGGTACTGCGGAAACTGATGTCCGGTGAGCGAAATTATGTGACACTGGATGATATGGAAGAGCGGAAGCTGGCCAGGCATGACCCGGCTCTTTTCCTGCAGATGCACGATTTGCCGGTTTTGATTGATGAAATACAGTATGCGCCTGAGCTTTTTTCTTATATTAAAATTGCTATTGATAATGGCGCAGCTCCAGGTTCTTTCTGGCTGACCGGCTCTCAGGCATTTCATATGATGGAGCTTGCACAGGAGTCATTGGCAGGGCGAACCGCTCTGCTGCACATGCCAGGTCTGTCTGCACATGAGGTTTACGGTTCGGGAGCGTGTATGCCTTTTTCAGTGGATTTAAAGGCTTTGAAAATTCGTAAAAATACAGGCGCACCGGTCAATCTGGAGGGAATCTATCAACGAATCTGGAAAGGGTCTCTTCCCGGATATGTCAGTGGAAAATTTACAGACCGTGATGTATTTTATTCCAGCTATTTACAAACCTATATAGATCGGGACGTCAGCGAACTGGTGGCTTTGACAGATAAGCTTCTGTTTCAGGACTTCGTTCGTGCGGCGGCCTGCAGAGCCGGGCAAATGCTGAATATTCATGATATTGCGCAGGATGTGGGCGTATCAGACGATACCGCCAAACGCTGGCTGCAGGTGTTGGAAAAGTCTGATATCATTTTTTATCTGAGACCTTATTCCAACAATCTTCTGAAAAGGACAGTGAAAACACCGAAGATGTATTTCTTTGATACGGGATTGGTTGCGTATCTGACCCGCTATAGTTCCCCGGATATTCTGCAGAACGGAGCGATCAACGGTTCTATTTTGGAAAATTATGTGGTGTCGGAAATTTTGAAGAGTTTTCAG
The DNA here is from genome assembly GCA_021199475.1 of Lachnospiraceae bacterium. GTDB lineage: Bacteria > Bacillota > Clostridia > Lachnospirales > Lachnospiraceae > Choladousia. The sequence continues at coordinate 6,925 of JAJQHZ010000028.1, read as the reverse complement.
AACAATGCGCAGGAATGCCTGCTCTGGTACTATCGTGACAAGAGCAGCAATGAGATTGATCTGGTGATGGAGAGTGACGGCCAGCTGCATCCGCTGGAGATTAAACGATCCGTGAATCCGGGCAGCGAACTGGTGGGAACCTTTTCCATACTGGACAAAGGCACGGTTCCCCGCGGAACCGGCGCCGTGCTTTGTATGCGCCCGGAGCTTTCCGCGATCAATTCTCAAAACTATATTGTCCCAATCTGGATGATATAGATAGTTTTTGAAGACGGGCATAGCTTTCTCAGTGAGTATCGATGTCAGGATGATTTGATTCTTCAAAAAAAAGACAAAAGTCCTTGCCATACGGACATAAAAGGTATAAAATAGGGAACAGATTTGGTCTTTGCCGGTAAGGCAGGATCAATGATAATCCGGGCAGGTAAATATGCCTGTGCCCGCACGCGGATACGCAGCGCAGCTGCGGGTGATTTACATAGATCCGCGTACACAATTTAATAAAGAAAGAGGAGGAAATGAACTATGAAAAAATTAGCTGCAGCTCTGATCTGTGCGACAATGTGCCTGTCCTGCGTAGCGACGGCATCCGCGGAGACCGTGAAGATCGGTGTGTTCGAGCCGGCATCCGGAGACAATGGTGCAGGCGGAAAGCAGGAGACTCTGGGCATCCAGTACGCGAACGAAGAGACCCCGACCGTGGAGATCGACGGTGTGGAGTATGATGTAGAGCTTGTGATCGTAGACAATGAGTCTTCGACGGAGAAGGCTCCGACCGCGGCTTCTGAGCTGGTAAGCAACGGCGTATCCGTTGTGCTTGGCTCTTATGGCTCCGGCGTATCCATCGCAGCATCTGATATTTTTGCAGACGCAGGCATTCCGGTCATCGGTGTTACCTGCACGAACCCGCAGGTAACTGAAGGAAATACCCATTATTTCCGTATCTGCTTCCTGGATCCGTTCCAGGGCACGGTTCTTGCAAACTTTGCGTCTGAGAACTTTGAGGCGACAAAGGCGTATGTGCTGACAAAGCTCGGCGACGACTACTCGGTAGGACTTGGCTATTACTTTGAGCAGGCATTCACAGAGCTTGGCGGCGAAGTGATTTCTGATACCTTCCCGGAGGGCACTGCGGACTTTACTTCTTATATCACAACAGCCATCAACGAGGGCGTAGACGTTATCTTTGCTCCGACCTCGACTGAGGCAGCGCAGCTGATCATCGCGACCGCTTCTTCTCAGGGCGTAGAGGTTCCGCTTCTGGCTGGCGATACCTGGGATTCCAACGTCATCCTGAACGCAGCAGAGGGAACGGATCTTTCCGTATATGTAACGACCTTCTATCAGGAAGGCGCGAACGAAGAGTTTGATGCAAATATCAAAGAGTGGATCAACGCGGACAGCACCAGACTGGCAAACAATGGCGGCGACGACACCGTAGCAGCAGTTACAGCCATGGGTTATGACGCATATTATACCGCTCTTGAGGCACTCAAGAACGCTGGTTCCACCGATGCGGCAGCAGTGAACGAAGCACTCTGGGATACGACCTACTCGGGCGTGACCGGTGAGATCTCCTTCGAGTCTGAGAACGGCGATGCGAACCGCGACACCGCTTATGTAAAGGTTGCGAACACCGAGACCGTTGCATGGGATTTCGTAGCGGAGCAGGGCGTACAGTAAACACGTTATAGATGATGGAGCACCTGCAATAAAATCGCCGATGGCGAAGGCAGGTGCGTAGGTGGCAAGGTCTATCCCACCCGCTTTCTGGATGGGATGCCGCCCGGCGAGGGTATCCTCCCGCAAGCGGGTTCCTCCTTACCACAGATAATCGCAGGGAGGCTGCACGAGCTGCAGCCTCCTTTATGTAAAGGGGAAAATTTCCATGGATTTTATTAACAAAAACCTGCCATACCTGCTGGCCGGAATCTCGGTTGGCGGGCAGTATGCCCTGATCGCTATCGGCTACACGATGGTGTACGGCATCCTGAGGCTGATCAACTTTGCCCACGGCGATATCTTTATGGTGGCCGCGCTGGTGCTCGTGTATGCGTCGGCGTCTTTTCCGCTGTATGTATCGATTCCGCTGACGATCGTGGCGACGGTGATCCTGGGCTTTGCGGTAGAGCGTGTGGCGTATAAGCCGCTGCGCAATGCGCCGCGTATGTCGGTCATGATCTCGGCAATCGGTGTTTCCTATCTGCTGCAGAACCTGGCATTGTATATAACCGGCGGTCTGGCACAGGTCGTGCCGTCGATTCCGGTGATTTCCGATACAATTAAAATCGGCAGTGCAACGACCAAGGTCGTGACAGTGGTGACGCCAATCCTGACGATTGTTCTGGTAATTGTGCTGATGCAGCTGATCAACCACACCAAGATTGGTATGGCGATGCGTGCGGTGTCGGATGACTTTGAGACAAGCCGTCTGATGGGAATCAAGATCAATTCCGTCATCAGCACGACCTTTATGATCGGCTCGTTCCTGGCGGCGGTCGGAGCGCTTCTGTATTTCACAAACTATCCGTCCGTAGTGCCGACGTCCGGCGCGATGCCGGGCCTGAAGGCATTTGTGGCGGCCGTGTTCGGCGGCATCGGATCCATCCCGGGCGCGGTGATCGGAGCGTTTATTATCGGTATCTGTGAAAACATTATCAAAGGACTCGGCTGGACGACGTTCTCCGATGCGTTTACGTTTGCCCTGCTTATTATTGTCCTTCTTGTAAAACCGACTGGTCTGTTTGGCGAAAAAGCCACAGATAAGGTCTGAGAGGAGGGCGATGAGATGAGTAAGAAAACAAACACGATTATTTCCGCCGTGCTCCTCGTAGCACTGTGCGGGTTTGTTGTGATCCTGGAGCAGATCCTCCCGTCGACGCACATTGCGCTGACGGTACTGAAAAAGAGCTGCATTTACGCGCTCGTGGCAGTGTCTATGAACCTGCTGAACGGCTTTACCGGTCTGTTCTCTCTTGGACAGGCGGGCTTTATGCTGATCGGCGCGTATACATACGGCGTTCTGACCATTCCGGTGGCGGAACGAGCTTCTGTCTACCAGTATTATGACGGCGGCCTGATCCAGTTTGCGGTGCCGGTGTTTGTGGGCCTGATTGCGGCAGGGGCAGTGGCAGCGCTTTTTGCCTGGCTGATCGGACTTCCGGTATTGCGGTTGAAAAGTGATTATCTGGCGATCGCGACGCTTGGCTTTGCCGAGATTATTCGTGCAATCTTCCAGTGGGACAAGCTGGGCGTGATTACGAACGGTTCGAACCTGCTGCGTAAATTCCCGACCTTTAATTCAACACTGTTCCCGCTGATTGTCTGCGGTATCTGCATCGCGGTGATCGTGCTGGTGATCAATTCCTCCTATGGGCGTGCGTTCCGCGCCATCCGCGACGACGAGATTGCGGCGGAGGCAATGGGTATCAATCTCGCGAAGCACAAGAGAATGTCGTTCTGCATCTCCTCCTTTTTCGCGGGAGTGGGCGGCGGCCTTCTGGCGATGTATCAGACCTCCATTCAGGCATCGACCTTTAAGTCAGCCATGACGTACGAAATTCTTCTGATTGTGGTCATCGGCGGGCTCGGCTCCGTGACCGGCAGCTGTCTGGCTTCGTTTCTCTACATCGCGTGCTCCGAGTGGTGGCTGCGTTTTCTGGATACGGAGACTTACATTGGAAGCTTCAAGGTGCCGCTTCTGCGAAGTGGATTCCGCAAGGTGGTCTTTGCGGTCATCGTGATGGTGGTGGTGCTGTTTTACCGCAAGGGCATCATGGGCGATAAGGAATTCTCGCCTGCCCGCGTGTATGACTGGTGGCAAAAGAAAAAGGCGAAAAAGAATGCCGGGAAGGAGGCCGCACAATGAGTACGAACATCCTTCGGGCGGAAGACATCACCATGCAGTTCGGCGGCGTGGTGGCGGTCGACAACCTCTCTATCGAGGTGAATGAACATGAGATCGTCGCTCTGATCGGGCCGAACGGTGCCGGAAAGACGACCGCGTTTAACTGCATTACCGGCGTATATGAGCCGACCAACGGCCGTGTGGAATTCTGCGGAAAGGAGATCGTGGAGAGCTATCCGCACGGCAAAATGAAAAAGACTTACAAAGGAGAGAACGCCGGAAAGTATTCAAAGCGGCTGGTGCAGACCCCGGATAAGATTACCCATGCCGGGATCGCCCGTACGTTCCAGAATATCCGCCTGTTCAGCTCCATGACTGTATTTGAGAACGTGCTGATCGCGAAGCATATGCGCGCAAAGCAGAACCTGTTCACCGCGACCTTCCGCCTGAATCATGCGGAGGAGCAGCGGATGAGAAAGGAAGCGCTGGAGCTTCTGGAGATGCAGAATCTGGCGCATTTAAAGGATGAAATCGCCGGATCGCTGCCTTACGGTATCCAGCGCCGTCTGGAGATCGCGCGAGCGCTGGCGACCGAGCCGAAGCTTCTGCTGCTCGACGAGCCTGCGGCGGGCATGAATCCGCAGGAGACACAGGAGCTGGCGGACTTTATCAGCCAGATCCGCGACCAGTATGATATGACGATCTTCATGATCGAGCACCATATGGATCTTGTCATGCAGATTTCCGACCGCGTGTATGTGCTGGATTTCGGAAAACTGATCATGGAAGGAACGCCGGAAGTGGTACAGAACGATCCGCGCGTCATCGAGGCATATCTGGGGGTGAGTGAGGATGCTTAAAGTAGAGAATCTGAAAGTGAATTACGGCGGGATCGAAGCCGTGAAGGGAATCAGCTTTGAGGTACCCGAGAACAGCATTGTCACGCTGATCGGAGCGAACGGTGCGGGCAAATCCACGACCCTGCGTTCCATCGTATCGCTGGAAAAGCCTGCATCCGGTTCGATCACCTTCAATGGGGAGAACATTACCGGACAGGATACGGATGTCATTGTATCCAAAGGTATCACGCTGGTGCCGGAAGGCCGCAGGATTTTCCCGAGCCTTACCGTGCTGGAGAATCTGAAAGTCGGTGCTTATATGCGCAAGGACAGCCTGAATGACGATCTGGAATGGGTCTACAGCCTGTTCCCCCGTCTGAAGGAACGCAGCTGGCAGGCTGGCGGCACGCTTTCCGGCGGCGAGCAGCAGATGCTGGCCGTGGCGCGTGCGCTGATGAGCCGCCCGAAGCTGCTGATGATGGACGAGCCGTCCCTCGGCCTGGCGCCTCTGATCGTGCAGGAAATTTTCAACATTATCCGCGAGATCCACAAGGACGGCGTGACCATCCTGCTGATCGAGCAGAACGCGAACATGGCGCTTCGCACCGCGGACGTCGGCTACGTGCTCGAGACCGGCCGCATCACCATGACCGGCAGCGGCGCCGATCTGCTCGCGGACGAGAAGGTGCGCGCCGCTTATCTTGGGAAGTGATGATAGGATTTCGGGAGGCGCTGAACGCCAGTGGTGCTCGTTTGACGCGAATCGAAGCGGCAGCGTAGACCGAAGCACACAGAAATCCGTGAATATCATCCTATGAGGAATCAGAGTTCCTCCAGCACAGCCTGGATTTTACGGAATTCTTCACCAGAGCCCCCAACAATCGCCTGAGAGTCCTCTCCGGCGACGGGGGCTTTTTCTTTGCGGTATTCCTTGGGCGTACAGCCTTTGATTTCTTTAAATTTGCGAATGAAATAGCTGAAATTATCAAAGCCCGTCTCAAAGGCGACCTCCATCACGGGGAGATCGGTGGTCTTTAAAAGAATGCAGGCCTGGTCGATCCGGTAATGGTTGATGTATTGCGTGAAGGTTACCAGGAACGTTTTTGCAAAAAAGGAACTGAAATATTTCGGCGACATGTGCATGATGTCAGCGCCCTGCTCCAGCGAAATAGGTTCCTGGTAGTGGTCGGAGATGTAGTCGGTCAGCTCCCGGATACGGATGGTAGTCTGTGTGTGGTTGACGGGTATGGCGGAGTTCACGGGGGCGAAGAGCTGGTTCGATTCCAGCGTGAGCAGTATTTTATACAGCTGGATCTTGATCATCAGGCGGTAGCTGTCCGGCTGCATGACATAAATCTGCTTTATGGAAAGCAGGTCGCGCAGCAGAATCTGGTGGCAGCTCTGCCCGGAGGTGACCTTCAGCGGCAGGCCGAGCTTTTCCTTTAAGGGATCCAGAATCGTGTGCTGAATGTAGTCAGCCTGCTTGAAATCCAGCCATTCCGGATCAAAGACAAAGGAAAAGTACGAGCTGTTTTGCTGCTCGAGAATCAGCTGATGCATCTGCTTCGGATTGATAAAGAAAATATCTCCGGCATGTCCGATGTGTGTCTCGCCTTCAACCATCAGGATGAGTTCTCCCTGATTGACGCAGATGATTTCCGTCTGCCGGTGCCAGTGATAGGTTACCACAAAACGGTTGGATTCGGCCTGTGCGCCGTAGCACTCAAAAGGGAAATAATCCGTACCATGAACCTTCTTCTCTTCCAAATCTATCGCCATAGCGTTCCCCTTTCTGGATTTTGTGTTATTTTTTCTGTATATAAAACAAGAAATATTGTCGTTTCTCTGGTATCATGTCAGCATAAAATCATGAGCGAAAAACAGTGAAACACAAATGTGAATGATACGAATTGAGGAAAATTTCCGGATTTGTTCCGAAAACATGCCGGTATTATAGGCAAAATAACCAAAACATTGTCACCTGGCATGTAATTTCGTACAAGGGCTCCTTCTTTTTCATATTTCGCGGACGATGCACTGCAGAACGGAATTCCGGCATCGGGATATATGAAGAATGTGTGCCAGTTCAAACAGGTTTTCACATCCGTTGCAAAGCCCTTATAAAGAATGCGGACAAATGTGGAAATACTTCACTGCTTTTCCCTGTGATTATACACGAAAAAACGTTACTATTCACGGGGTGGGGATGAAGTTTAAGAACTATTGTGGTTTGTTGTTT
>JAJQHZ010000094.1 GCA_021199475.1 Lachnospiraceae bacterium | reverse complement strand
AATAATATGCCGTCAGAGTGCAGTAGGCGGGAACATTAATTCGGCGCGGGACACCGTATCCTGCCAAAGGCATGCAGAGCAGGCGCTTTTTAAAAGAAAATGGAGGAATGCTATTGAAAAGAACGATCAGTGTAATGGTGGGGAAAGGTTCCCTGAATCATAACAGCAGACAATTTCACGCGGAGAATACTGACCCGGCGCGGAGCTATCTGAATAAAGAATATTGTAACGAGAAGATCAAAGATGTTTATCACGAATTATTTGATGAAGCCGTCGCCCGTTATAATGCGAAGCAGAAACGGAGTGACCGCCGCATTGATGATTATTATGAAAAGATACGATCTGGAAAGCAGGAGAAGTTATTTCATGAGATCATCTTACAGATCGGTAATAAAGATGATATGGGAGCAATGACGGAGGACGGCGCACTGGCCGCGGCGGTGCTGGATGAGTATATGCAAGAATTCCAAAAGCGAAACCCTACTCTTCGTGTTTTTTCTGCACACCTTCACATGGACGAGGCAACACCACATCTGCACATTGATTTTGTCCCGTATATTACAGGAAGCAGCCGGGGTGTAGATACCAGAGTATCATTGAAACAGGCTTTGGCGGTACTTGGTTTTAAGGGCGGAACCCGACGGGAGACAGAGTGGAATCAATGGGCGAACGCGGAGAAAGAACAGCTTGCGAAAGTGATGGCGCGTCATGATATTGAGTGGGAACACCTTGGGACGCATGAGGAGCATCTGTCGGTGCTAGAATACAAGAAACAGGAGCGAGTGAAAGAGGTTGCTGCCTTAGAGGAACAGCGGTCTTCCCTCGAACAGGAAAATGCGAAAGCGGTTCAGACCAACGAGGCGTTGAAAGAACAGATTGCGGATGCCGGAATTGAACTGGAGGCCGTAGGGCGGGAAATAGAAGATGCCGAGGCTAAGATTGAAGCAAACAAGAAGAAAGCAGAAGCCGCTCAGAAGAAATTGTCTGCTTTGACTGCGAATGTGAAACAGGCAGAAAGTTATGCGGCGGAATATACACATTCTCCGGAGGAGTGGCTGCCAGAACCTGCGACGATAGAAAGTGCAAAATCATATCGGAAGAGGATAATGCCGCTTGTCAGAAAAGTGGTAGACATCATCCAACCGCTATATGCTTCCTATCTGGAGATGAAACGGAATTACAGCCAGCTTAAAACTCGCGTTACAGATTTAAATGGACGTATTGAACGAATGCGTGATCGGTTGTCTGGTACAGAGGCAGAAAATGGTCAACTGAAAAATGAATTAAAAGATTTTGACCGGGCGAAGGCGGTGCTTGGTGAAGCCGTAATCAACAATGCGGTTCAGACAGCAAAACAGCAGGAGCAGATGCAAACGGCTCAAAAAAGAAAGAGTCAAAAGCATAGTAGGGATGCAAGGTAAGGAAAATGGTAAAATTTATTCGCCAATCGGCAAAATGGGCGAAAAAGCGATTTTCAGAGTTTCCAGACAGGCAGTTGCTCATTGCGGACTGTTTCAGCGGAAAAATCGTCGAAAACGCCGATTGGCGAATCGGGAAAAAACTTGGGGAAATGGCACCTGTAGGAAAATATGTGAATTTGGAGGAAAACAGGATGGAGAGACTTACGAAGCAGGAAAAGGACACGGAAATATTTTATGATCAGAGCGACGCACCTATGCAGATACGTACTCACGATTTGAACCTGATCCGACGATTGACAGCGTTGAGCGCGGAATATCCGGATGTGTGTCAGTTGGTTGAGACAGACCCGATCAGCGGTTCGTTTTTTGAAGTATTGGATAAGAACAGGGTGAGTATTCATGTGACGAAGCCTTATTCGGCAGAGCGGCGGCGAAAGCAGAGTGAGTGGGCAAAAGAGCATGGGATGAAAGGCAACTGTACCGCAAAAGGACAAAATGTCCATTTGCGGTAAAAGAGATTACGCGTGGCCGGAAGAAAAAGGGCGCCCGGCAGGAAAGAGACATGATGAAATCATTATTTGAGGAAATGGGAGGCACTTATGTACTTGGAGAGGATGGAATGTATTATCCGGAACTGTTTCTCCCTACGGAAGAAGCGGCACACTATGGGAAGTATGGTATGCTTCGGAAGGCTTATCTGAAGGAGTGGAGAAGCAGCCTGTATATCACACTGATGCAAGAGGGAAAGCTGAACGAGCATTTGAATGAGGTTGACGACACTGCTCATGAACAGCTGGAGCGCATAATGCGGCGGATGATGGATAACCAGGGTGTGGATGAAGCATTCAAGGCCAGAGATCAGCTTGGTTGGGTTGGCACTGTTAATAATATCAGGAACGCAGCGGAGGAGATAATATTTTCGACACTGATTTATGCATAGTTCGATGCAGATGCGGAGCAGGTGTCTGCTCCACATTTTGCAAAAGTATTAAGGAAAATAGGATTGTGTTGTGAGAAAGGGTTTGATACAATAATGTTCGATCAATAAAAGAGATAACGGTTTGAAATATCAGTTTTATGGAGGATTGGGAGATGGCCTTTGATTTTAAGAAAGAATACAAAAAATTTTATATGCCGAAAAAGAAACCGGAAATCGTAACGGTTCCGCCCGCAAATTATATTGCTGTTCGCGGTGAGGGCGACCCTAATGAGGAAGGCGGTGCTTATCAGCGTGCAATCAGTGCACTTTATGCGGTGGCATATACGTTGAAAATGAGTTATAAAACAGACTATAAGATAGAGGGCTTCTTTGAATATGTTGTCCCGCCGCTGGAAGGTTTCTGGTGGCAGGAAGGTGTAGAAGACGTTAATTATTCGGAAAAATCCGCATTCCATTGGATTTCCGTAATCCGATTGCCGGAGTTTGTAACACAGAAAGATTTTGACTGGGCGGTAGAAACGGCTTCCAAAAAGAAAAAGATGGACTGTTCTTCTGCGGAGTTTCTTATGATTGATGAGGGTCTGTGTGTGCAGATTATGCATTTCGGGCCGTTTGATGATGAGCCGGCGACCGTTGCGGTTATGGATGAATTTCTTGCCGCGAACGGATATGAAAATGATTTGAGTGGGACAAGGCTTCATCATGAAATCTATATGTCAGATGCCAGGAAGGTTCCGGCAGAAAAGTGGAAAACAGTGATACGACATCCTGTTAAACGAGCGTGAAAAATCGGGAATTGTAGAGGTTGAAATTATGGGATTATTTGATAGATTTAAGAAAAGAGAGCGCGAAGCTGAAACCCCGTCGTTTAAGATTTCAATGACTGCGCATGAGCCAACACCAGAAGAAATGCAGACACAGTTTGATGAGGATACTCAACTCCACATCCGTAATTTTCAGAAGGATGAAGCTGGTCTATACCCGCACGAAATACTTATGCTCTCCTATCTCGAAAAGTATGCGGCAGGAGCTGAGCCAGCTAGATTTTGGAAACAAAAATATGGTGTAGAGGATATAGGCGCACTTATTAAATCACTCGAAGATCGCGGATTTGCAGAAGATGGAAAACTCACTGAAAAAGGGAAGGATGAAGTAAAGTGTAACGAGTATGTGCTTTATATGCATAGGAATCCCATATCAGATATTTCTCTGGCAGAAATGAGTATTCTTGTCAATCAAAACCCCGGCAGACCTTACAGAGATATTCTTTGGGGTGAGTTTAACAGATTAAGTCTGAAATATACCAAAAATCTAAACTATGGATATTATCGGAATATACGCTATACAATGTACTCATTTCTCCTTGAGGAGAAGCGATATAAAGATGCTTTGTGTTCGTTGTCTGAAGTTGTGTTTATGGATTTAAACAGTGACTTTCCGGAAGTGCTTCCACGCATGAGGAAAAATATCATTGAAATCGAGCACAAACTTGATATGACTGATGAAGAGATGATAGATATGCTATTAAAAAGTCTGAGTGATGGCATGTTGCGGAAACATAAGTATTACACAGCAAAAGAAGCTGTCTGTATTATAGTTGCATATGCTTATGGGCATGATGATATTGCAGAGAAAATATTACATCAAAAAGAGCATATATGGAAAGAATAGCCTTACTCTGCCGCGTGTCAAATTAGGGAAAGTTTGAGATGTTTCAGTTTATTGGGTATTCATACAAAGAAAAACTTACATCTTACAGGGGGAGATTACAATGAATCAAAAACAGGAAATTGACGAAAGAAAATGGCGCAGATTCGAGAGAATCGTTGACTGTGTTTTGACAATAGTTGCAGTAATAGTCGGCAACATCGTAGGAGATATATGGTTTGATGACGCCTTCATTGCAACGCTGATTGCGGTTGTAATTGCTGCGGTTCTTTTTACTGTTGTCGGGCAACTGATATTAAACATTATTTATAAATCTGATACGCTCAGAAAACCTTTTGATAAAAAGGAAGATTAAATTTCAGTTTTTCGTTTTGCTGTAACATAAATTCTTGTAATCCGACATGACGTGTCGGGGCGAAAATGCGGCATTTCTCGCTTTGTGTCGTGTTATTTTGCCCGATGGTTTGGTACTCTGTCAATGGAAAGGAGGTAACGGCGTGGATCAAAAGAGAATCGGCTCTTTCTTAAAAGAACTGCGAAAAGAGAAAGAACTGACGCAGGAACAGCTGGCTGAACGTTTCAATGTATCAGACCGCACGGTATCCAGATGGGAAAACGGAAATAATATGCCGGATCTGAGTATATTGGTTGAGCTTGCAGATTTTTATGATGTGGATGTCCGTGAAATCATTGACGGAGAAAGGAAAAGCGAGGCTATGAATCAGGAAGAAAAAGAAAAAATGCTGTTGGTTGCTGAGTATGCTGACGAAGAGAAAACCGTCCTGTTAAGGAGACTTAGAATAATCAGCATAATCGGATTGTGTTCTATGGTACTGGGTATCGTGATGATGTCTCTGGTTGGGTACAATGCATTTCCAGTGACAGACTATGTTATTGGTGTGGCTTTTGGCGTGGCTATGGGCGCATTGATCACGGCGGTTTTTTATTCAACGGGTGTTTTGGCTAAGATCAGAAAAACGAAAAATAAAATACCGGCAAAGATTATGGTGGCAGTTTGCGCGGCGATATGCATAGTGCTGTTTGTGATAGCTTTGGTCAGGTCATTTTAAATAAGCACTTAGCTTTTCAAGGAGTTATGGTAAATACATAACTGTATTATAGAAAAAGGATATTGACACCAAATGTGATACCACATATAATGGAGACAGGAGGGATTCCCGATGGCAAAATGGGATAAACTATTAGCACGAATATGTTCCTTGTCAAAGGATCTTCGATTTGATGAGTTACGTAAAGTGCTGGAAAGTTATGGATATGAGATGAAAGCTCCGAAGGGTGGCAGCAGTCACTATACTTTCCGGAAAGAAGGTTGTCAACCGATTACGATACCGAAGCATGAACCAATCAAGAAGGTATATGTCGAAATGGTAAAGCAGATTGTAGAGAGTGAGGCGAAGAATGATGAAGACGCTGAATGAATATATGGCGATGTCTTATCGCATGGAAATCGTAGAGGATAAGGATGAGGGCGGATTTGTGGTTTCTTTTCCTGATCTGCCGGGGTGCCTTACTTGTGGCGAGACCGTGGAATCAGCGGTTGCTAATGCTATGGATGCAAAAAAGGCATGGTTGGAGGCGGCTATTGAAGATGGAATAGAAATTCAGGAACCGGATTCTCTGGAGGATTATTCCGGACAGTTTAAGCTGCGGATTCCACGCAGCCTGCACAGATCATTGGCGGAGCACTCCAAAAGAGAGGGAATCAGCATGAATCAATACTGTGTATATCTGCTTTCGAAAAACGATGCCGTGTATGTGGGAAAATAACGAGTGATCATGCGACAACGCCGTGGCAACATTTTGGCAACAGGAAATCAGTAAGTCAAAATAATAGATGTAATTGAAGTAAAAATCGGTGTAAAATTGCACAAAACTTAAACAAATGAAGTTAAGAATAGCGATGGACACGCCGAACTGGAATAGTAAACTTAACCGCAGAAATGCTTTATTAAAACTTTCCCAATCCGCTGGACTATAGATTCATACCAAAAAGAATAAGATC